>JAZUPQ010000058.1:0-22521 GCA_045605265.1 Eubacteriales bacterium
ACGATCCGACTTGCCGTAGAGAGTGACGTATTCTTTTCCTAAAATTACGTTCGTCTTTTCGCGGTTGGAGTTCAGCAGAATTCCCACGATTTCGGGGTTCTTTTTTGTCAGGAGAGAAACCAACTCCTCCGCGTTTTCGAGTCTTGTACCGTTCACGACCAGAGTCACCAAAATCTCTCCGCTGACCTGACCGCGCCTGATATAAATATGGCGCAGAAGTCCCTTGCCGCTTTCCTCATCGTAGGTTGAAACGCCGTATTTTTTTGCAAAAGCGGCAACCGTGTCGCATATTTCGCCGAAAACCGAGGGCGTAAGAGGGCAGTATCTCGCCTCGCAGACTCTGTGCGTTTTAGGGGCGTAGTAACCGATTACGTACTCGCCGTCACTTGTTTTTGTAATGGGGTATTGCGCCTTGTTCCTGTATTCCTTTTCCATTGGAGAAGCGACAATCGGAGCGATTTTTACCTCTTTGTGTCCCGCCTTGATAAACGCCTCCCTGACGTCGTTTTCCTTGATTTTCAATTCCTCGCCGTAGGAAATATTTTTGTAGGCGCAGCTTTTACACCTTTCAAAATTACAGCGGTCGTCAACCCTGAGCAGAGATGGAGTGATAAGCCTCTCCATACGGCAAACGGCGTAAGAGGGCGTGAGTTTTATAACCTTGACCTCGGCCTCCTCGCCCGTAACCGCTCCTGAAACGAACAGCACGAGTCCGTCAAATTTGGCAACTCCGAAGCCGAGATTTGTCATATTTTCAATTTTGACTTTTAAAATATCGTTTTTCCGTATCACTTCAAAAATCCTCTTAAAAAGGGCGTAAGTACGCCCCCGTGTAGCGTTTTCAGATAAATTCTTCCTTGAAATCGGCTCTGTAATCCTTCGGCGATATGCCAAATGCGCCTCGGAAGGTCTTTGTGAAATAAGAGGCGTCGGTAAATCCCGTCTCCTCTGCAATCTCGGCGATACTCTTTTTCGTGTTTTCGAGCAGAGCCTTTGCAATTTTCAGTCTGTGAGAGATGACGTACTGTCTTAAAGTCGAGCCCTTTCTCTCTTTCAGCACGCGGCTGACGTAGAAGGGATGATAGCCGAAAATCGCGCCGATTTCGGTATTGGAAATCTCGTCCCGAATATTATCTCTTATGTAATTGTCGAGCGTGTCAACCATTCGAGAGGGCAGCGCGCTCTCGTCAACGCTCTCGGCAATTTTTATCAAAATCAGTTTGAGCATAGCGGAAATCCGCTCTCTGTAAAAGCCCTCCGCCGCCACCGAAATGTTGCACATATTTATGAAGTTGTCCCTCTCGCTCTCCATATCCTCAATTAAAATCGCTCTGTCAAGAGGCGGGCAGGAGTCCGCGCGCAGCTTTTCTTTTGCAAAATCCTTGGGCTCGCTCGGTAAAATCACATCTTGGAGGTTCGAGTGTCTATCGGTCAAATCAAAGGTAATCACCGCCGCGCGCATATACTGACCTTTTAAGGAGTAGGCCGTGCCTGCGGGGATATAAACGAGCTGTCCGGGAGAGAGATGAAATTTTCCGAGCCCTTCAACGCTCATAGCCAAATCACCCGAAATCATATAAATAATTCTTGCATCGTAGCAGATTCGTTCGCCGGATTTTCTCGCGCTCTCAAAAAGAGCCGCCGAGCGAACAAACGGGTTGAGTGAAGACAGGTTCATATTCTCTCCTTTCGCTTTTAAATTCACAAAACAATTCTAGCACCTTTTTAAAAAAAAATCAACATATTACATCAAATCTCTTCGCAAATTGCTCAATTTTTGAAGCAGGACTTTGAATATTTATGAAATACTGCTTAAAAAGCTCTCTGAAAATCCACCCTATTGCATAAAAATCAACAAATATTTGCGTATGTGAAAATTTGATTGACAACAAAATATTTTTATGATATAATGTGTGTATAAAAAGAGGGATTTTTGCAACTGACGGAAAATATGGAGCTTACCATAGTGGAGCAAAAATCTTATACTCAGCCGACCGTCTGGGCGTAGCAAAATCCATTTTTTAGAGGGTTTTGTGCGCCCTTTTTGATTTTGTACTTTAAAGAAAGGAATTTAATTATGAAAAAAGTTGGAATTTTAATGGGCAGCGACAGCGACCTTCCGATAATAAAGAAGGCGACGGATATGCTCACCGCTCTGGAAGTTCCGTTCGAGGCTCACGTCTATTCTGCTCACCGCACGCCAAAGGAGGCGGAGGAGTTTGCAAAGAGCGCGAGAGAGAAGGGCTTCGGAGTATTGATTTGCGCAGCGGGAATGGCGGCGCATTTGGCAGGCGTCGTAGCGGCGAACACTACCTTGCCCGTAATCGGAATTCCCTGCAAAAGCGCACTTCTTGAAGGAATGGACGCTCTGCTTGCAACAGTGCAGATGCCGAGCGGAATACCCGTAGCCACCGTGGCTATTAACGGCGGAGCAAACGCGGCTATTCTCGCGGCGGAAATTCTCGCCCTCTCCGATGAAGCTCTTGCTGAAAGGCTCGCAGCAAAAAGAGAAGCGGACAGGCTCTCTGTGCTTGAAAAGGACGCGCAGGTGGCAAAGGAACTCAATAAATAAAAATTCAAAAAAATAAATTTTTAAAGGGGAAAACAACTATGAAACTCGTTTACACAGGAAAAACAAAAGACGTATTCGCACTTGAAAACGGAAACTATCTTCTCAAATTCAAGGATGATTGCACAGGTAAAGACGGCGTGTTTGATCCGGGTGAAAATGCGGTCGGACTTACTATCGACGGCGTTGGCGACGTAAATCTCCGTATGTCCGTTTACTTCTTTGAGAAGATTAACGCTGCCGGAATTCTGACGCACTACGTTTCTGCTAATCTCAAAGATACAACTATGGAGGTTTTGCCTGCAAAGGTATTCGGTAAGGGACTTGAAGTAATTTGTCGCTACAAGGCTGTCGGAAGCTTCTACCGCCGTTACAGAGATTACGTAAAAGAGGGCGCAGACCTTCCCGCTTACGTTGAAACCACCTTTAAAAATGACGAGTTAGGCGACCCCCTCGTAACTAAGGACGGTCTCGTAGACCTCGGCGTTATGACCGCGTCCCAGTACGACGACCTCAAGTCGATGACGCAGAAAATCACTAAAATCGTAGCGGACGACCTTAAAGAAAGGGGACTTACGCTCTACGATATCAAATTCGAGTTTGGATACGATGCAAAGGGAAGAGTTATGCTCATTGACGAAATTGCGTCCGGCAATATGAGAGTATATAAGGACGGCAAATACGTTGATCCTATGACTTTGTCCAAGCTCTTTTTCGCTTGATTTTCACCGCGCGGCAGTATAAGAAACGGAGTTATTATGGGTGGTTTTTTTGGTATAGTATCAAAACGGGAATGTCTTGTAGACGTGTTTTTCGGAACCGACTATCATTCTCATTTGGGTACGAAAACGGGCGGTCTTGCCGCCTATGATGAAAGCGTTGGATTGCAGAGAGTAATTCACAATATAAGCAATTCGCCGTTCAGAACGAAGTTCGAGTTCGTTTTTGACGAGATGAAGGGTACTTCCGCAATAGGCTGTATAAACGATGCGGAGCCTCAGCCGCTGCTCATTTCTTCGAGGCTCGGCACGTACGCGATTTGCTTTGTCGGCGTGATTAACAACGCGAAGGAGCTTATAGAAAAATACCTGTCCGCCAGCGGATATCACTTCAACGCTATGACGGGCGGAAAAATTAACAATACCGAGCTTTGCGCGGCTCTTATAAATCAAAAGCAGAGCTTTGCGGAGGGCGTGAGCTTCGTCCAAAAAATAATCGACGGCAGCTGCACGCTCCTGATACTCAAGGAGGACGGCAATATTATCGCGGCAAGAGACAGACTCGGCAGACTTCCCGTGCTTTTAGGCAAGTCGAAGGAGGGCTACGCGGTAACCTTTGAGTCCTTCGCCTATCAGAAGCTCGGCTACGAGGACTTCAAGGAGCTCGGCCCGTCCGAAATCGTAGAGCTTTCCGCCGAGGGAGTAAAGCAGCTTGAGCCCCCTAGCGAAAAAATGTGTATGTGCGCGTTTTTGTGGGCGTATTACGGTTATCCAACCTCGACCTACGAGGGCGTAAACGTAGAAACGATGAGATACAGAAACGGCGAGATTTTGGCAAGGCGCGATATAGAGACCGAGGCGGTTAAGGACATCGACTACGTAAGCGGAGTTCCCGATAGCGGAACGCCCCACGCAATAGGCTATTCAAACGAGGCAGACGTCAGGTTTGCGCGCCCGTTCATCAAGTATACTCCCACTTGGCCGAGGAGCTTTATGTCAGCCAGACAGTCTGACAGAAAAAAGGTTGCGAAAATGAAAATGATTCCTGTCCACGACTTAATCGAGGATAAAAATCTCCTGTTCGTTGACGACTCTATCGTGAGAGGCACACAGCTTAAAGAAACCGTGGATTTTCTCTACGACAACGGAGCGAAAAATATTCACATGCGCTCCGCCTCTCCGCCTATAATGTATAACTGCAAATACTTGAATTTCAGCCGCTCGAACGACGAAATGGAGCTTATGGCAAGACGCGCTATAGTGGAGCTTGAAGGACAAGAGGGACTGAATCATATCGAAGAATACAGCGACCCCAATACCGAGAGGGGCAAAAAAATGCGTAAGTATATCGCAAAGAAAATGCACTTCTCCTCGCTTGAATTTCAGTCCTTGGAGGGAATTATAAAGGCAATCGGATTGCCAAAGTGTAAGCTCTGCACTTATTGCTGGACGGGAAAAACCGAAGAAAACGAAAAGTAAAGTTTGCATTTTGCCGAATTTCGATACACCATAACCTAATATGAAAGGAACATCTTATGAACAAGTCTAAATCAGAAAGCTACGCGGCGGCGGGGGTTGATATCACCGCGGGATACAAGGCCGTTGAGCTGATGAAAAAGCATATAGCCAGAACGAGAAACGAGGGCTGTCTTGACGACGTCGGCGGTTTTGGAGGCTGCTTTGGCCTAAATCTTTCGGGTATGGAAGAGCCTGTTCTCGTCTCGGGTACGGACGGCTGCGGCACGAAGGTAAAAATGGCGATTCTTACCGATAAGCACGATACGATAGGTATTGACGCGGTTGCGATGTGCGTAAACGATATTATCTGCTGCGGAGCGAAGCCGCTTTTCTTCCTTGATTATATAGCCTGCGGAAAGAACTATCCCGAAAAAATAGCGGCTATCGTCTCCGGCGTGGCTGAGGGATGCGTTCAGTCGGGAGCTGCCCTGATAGGCGGCGAAACCGCAGAGCATCCGGGAATGATGCCTAAGGACGAGTACGACCTTGCAGGATTTGCGGTCGGCATCGTTGACAAAAAGAAAATTCTCGACAACACTAAAATGAAGGAGGGCGATGTTGTAATCGCGCTTGCTTCCAGCGGAGTTCACTCCAACGGATTTTCGCTTGTGAGAAAGGTTTTCGATATCGACAATAATCCAAAGACGCTCTATCTGCCAAATGAATTTTTAGGCGGAAAATCAATCGCCGAGACACTGCTCACCCCTACTAAGATATATGTAAAATCAATCCTTGCCCTCTTGGAAAAGGCAGAGGTAAAGGGTATAAGTCATATCACGGGCGGCGGATTTTACGAAAACATTCCGCGCTCAATTCCAAAGGGGCTCACCGCAAAAATCAATAAAAGCTCGGTTAAGGTGCTTCCCATATTCGACCTTATTATGAAGGAAGGAAAAATTCCCGAGAGGGATATGTACAACACCTACAATATGGGCGTAGGTATGAGCGTAGTGGTACCTGCAAGCGAGGTTGAGACCGCCCTTGAAATTCTCAAAGCTCACGGCGAGGACGCCTACGTAATCGGCGAGATTGTAAAGGGTGATGACGGAGTGGTGCTTTGCTGATGGAGAGAAAGGTCAGAATAGCCGTGCTCGTGTCGGGCGGCGGAACGAATCTCCAAGCGATAATTGACGCCGAAAAAAGCGGAATAATCAAAAGCGGAGAGGTACGCCTCGTCGTATCCAGCCAACCTGCCGCCTACGCTCTGCAAAGAGCGAGCGAGGCGAAAATCGACACGAGAGTGGCGTGTAAAAAAGAACTCGGCTCACAGGAAGCCTTTGAGGAAAAAATTATATCCTATCTTGAAGAATATGAAATCGAATTTATCGTACTTGCGGGATTTATGTCAATCCTTTCGGAAAAATTCACGACGAGATACCGCGACAGAATAATAAACGTCCACCCCTCGTTAATCCCCGCCTTTTGCGGCAAGGGATTTTACGGACTCAGAGTTCACGAGGAGGCGTTGAAATACGGCGTTAAGCTTACGGGAGCGACGGTGCATTTCGTCAACGAGGTGGCAGACGGCGGCAAAATCATACTTCAAAAGGCGGTCTCAATCCGCAAAAACGATACTCCCAGCTCACTGCAAAAACGGGTTATGGAGAGGGCGGAATGGAAAATTCTGCCTCGCGCTGTGGAAATGGTCAGCGCGGAAATAATTAAAAAGAGAGGAAAAAATGAATGAATGTTTACGAGATAAAGTCGGTGTCAGACGCAGTTCGCGGCAATTCCTACGTAGGCCGCGGAATAATAATCGGAAAAACTCCCGACGGAAAGCAGGCGGTGACCGCTTACTTCATAATGGGCAGGAGCGAAAACAGCCGCAACCGTGTTTTCGTTGAGAAAAACGGCGAGCTTTTCACCGAGCCGTTCGATGCCTCGAAGGTGGGCGACCCCAGCCTCATAATCTACGCGGCGCTCCGCTCTTATGAAAACAAATTAATCGTAACGAACGGAAATCAAACGGATACGGTATACGACGGTCTTAAATCGGGCAAGAGCTTTTCCGAGAGCCTGACCGAGCGCGAGTTTGAGCCGGATGCGCCCAATCTCACACCCCGTATCAGCGGTATGATTAGCTTTGGCAAGGGCGATTTCAGCTACGAAATGTCAATCTTAAAAAGCGCGGATGCAGAGGGAACTGCCTGCAACAGATACACCTTCTCCTACCCGTCGCTTTCCGGTCTCGGCCATTTCATTCACACCTATGTCTGTGACGGAAATCCTATCCCAACCTTCCAAGGCGAGCCGGAAAGAGTGGCTACCGATAACGATATCGACGCCTTTGCAAACGCGCTTTGGACCTCTCTTGACGAGGATAACAAAATTTCTCTTTACGTGAGATATACGAATCTCGAAAGCGGAGAGTACGAGAGTCGGCTGATTAACAAAAATAAGTGAGAGGATTTACTGCTATGAAGGAATTTGAACTTAAATACGGATGTAACCCCAACCAAAAGCCCGCCAAAATTTTTATGGCAAACGGCAGAGAGCTCCCCATTGAAATACTCTGCGGACGCCCCGGATACATAAACTTTCTGGACGCCTTTAACGCGTGGCAGCTCGTGAAAGAATTGAAGGAGGCAACGGGGCTTCCCGCAGTTACCTCGTTCAAGCACGTAAGTCCAACGTCGGCGGCAGTCGGAGTAAAGCTTTCGGAAAAATTGAAGAAGGCCTGCTTTGCAGACGATGTAGAAGGGCTTGACGACTCGCCCCTCGCCTGCGCCTACGCAAGAGCAAGAGGCACGGACAGAATGTGCTCGTTCGGCGACTGGGTTGCCCTCTCTGACGTCTGTGACGTCACAACCGCCCTTATGATAAAGAGAGAGGTTTCCGACGGAATAATCGCCCCCGGCTACGAGCCTGAGGCATTGGAAATCCTCAAAACAAAGCGTAAGGGAAATTACAATATCGTAAAAATAGACAAGGACTACGTTCCCGAGCCCGTAGAACATAAAACGGTTTACGGAATAACCTTTGAGCAGGGCAGAAATAATTTTGAAATCAATAAGGAACTCCTTTCAAATATAGTAACGGCAAATAAGAACCTGCCCGACGAGGCGGTGCGCGACCTTATAATCTCGCTCATTACCCTGAAATACACTCAGTCGAACTCAGTGTGCTTTGCCTATGACGGACAGGCAATCGGAGTCGGCGCAGGTCAGCAGTCGAGAATTCACTGCACCCGTCTTGCAGGCAGCAAGGCGGACACCTGGTTCCTACGCCAATGCGACAAGGTTTTGAACCTTCCCTTCAAGGACAGCCTCGGCAGACCCGACAGAGATAACGTAATTGACGGCTATATAAACAAAAATGAAGAAGATGTATGCGCAGAGGGTAATTGGCAGAAGTATTTTACCGAGAGACCCGAGCCTCTGACAGAAGAGGAGGCGAGAGAATATCTTTCAAAAATTTCGGGCGTTTCTCTTGGCTCTGATGCCTTCTTCCCGTTCAGCGACAATATAGAGAGGGCTAAAAAAAGCGGCGTTTCCTATATCGCCGAGCCCGGCGGCTCTATCCGCGACGACGCGGTAATCGAGTGCTGCGACAAGTACGGAATTGCTATGGCGTTTACGGGTATGCGTCTTTTCCACCACTGATTTTACTCGGAGGTTAATCAATGAAGGTTATGGTAGTTGGCGGTGGCGGCAGAGAGCACGCTATCATCAAAAAAATAAAGGAAAACAAATCGGTTGAAGAAATCTTCGCCCTGCCCGGCAACGGCGGTATAGCAAAGGACGCCGTCTGCGTGCCTATCGGAGCGAAGGAGATAGATAAAATAGTTGACTTTGCCGTCAGGGAGAAAATCGACTACGCAATAGTAGCTCCCGACGACCCCTTGGTGCTCGGATGCGTAGATGCCCTTGAAGCCGCAGGAATTTCCTGCTTCGGCCCAAACGCGAGGGCGGCAATTATCGAGGGAAGTAAGGTGTTTTCCAAAAATGTTATGAAAAAATACGGTATCCCCACCGCGAAATACGAGGTTTTTGACAACGTTGACTCGGCTCGCGAGTATCTGACGGATGCCCCTATCCCCACAGTCATAAAGGCTGACGGCTTGGCCCTCGGCAAGGGCGTTATTATCGCAAACACGCGCAAGGAGGCTCTCGAAGCGGTTGACTCCATTATGGGAAAAAAGATTTTCGGCAAGAGCGGAGAGCATATAGTAATCGAGGAGTTTTTGGAGGGGCCGGAGGTGTCCGTCCTCGCGTTCTGTGACGGAGAGACTCTCGTTCCTATGGTTTCCTCTATGGACCATAAAAGAGCCTTGGACAACGACGAAGGGCTTAATACGGGAGGTATGGGAACGGTCGCTCCCAACCCGTATTACACCGAGGAAATTGCAAAAATCTGCTATGACAGAATATTTATTCCGACCGTAAAAGCGATGAACAGCGAGAACAGAAAATTCAAGGGCTGTCTCTATTTCGGTTTAATGCTCACAAAGGACGGGCCAAAGGTAATTGAATATAACTGCCGTTTCGGAGACCCCGAAACACAGGTGGTTTTACCCCTGCTTGAAAGCGACCTGCTCACCGTAATGCAGGCAGTGAGCGAGGAGAGACTCGCCTCTTGCCCCGTGAAATTCAAAAATCAAAACGCAGCCTGCGTTATTATGGCGTCAAAGGGATACCCCGCCGCCTACGAAAAGGGCTTTGAAATCACAGTACCCGAGGAAATATCCGACTCTGTGTACGTAGCGGGGGCCTCTCTTGACGAAAAGGGCTCTCTCCTCACAAGCGGAGGCAGAGTGCTCGGAGTCACCTCAATCGGCAACACGCTCATCGAGGCTGTCAATACAAGCTATGAAAAGGTAAAGCTCATTAAGTTTGAAAACGCTTATTACAGAAATGACATCGGAAGAAGAGCCTTACAGGCGAAAAACAGGGAAGGATAGACGAAATGGTATATAGAATATTTGTTGAGAAAAAAGAGGGACTCGCAAACGAAGCCGAAAATCTGAAAAACGAGCTCGTCGAGCTTCTCGGAATAAAATCCTTAAAGGCGTTAAGGCTGTTCAACCGCTACGATGCGGAGAATATTTCAAAGGAATTGTTTTCGGACTCGGTAGGCTCGGTGTTTTCAGAGCCCCAGCTTGACAGAGTGAGCGAAGAATTGCCAAACGACGCAGACCTCATTTTTGCGGTAGAATATCTCCCCGGCCAGTTCGACCAGAGGGCAGACTCCGCCGCGCAGTGCATACAGATTATCTCCTGCGGCGAGCGCCCCTTAATTCGCACGGCGAAGGTTTACGCCCTTTACGGAGAGCTTGAGAGGGAGGATATTCTCAAAATCAAAAAGCACGTAATCAACCCTGTGGAAGCAAGAGAGGCTCTGCTTGAAAAGCCGAAAACTCTTAAAACAAACTATGAATTGCCAACAAGTGTTGACATTTTGACAGGATTTATAGATTTAGACGAGGCAGGGCTTGAAAAATTCTTAAATAAATATTCGTTGGCTATGGACCTTGACGATATTCGTTTTTGCCGTGATTACTTCATTAAAGAAAAGAGAGACCCCAGCATAACCGAAATCAAAATGATAGATACCTATTGGTCCGACCACTGCCGTCACACTACTTTTTTAACCACGATAGATTCGGTTAAATTTGAGGACGAGCTGTTGAGTCAGGCATATAACGATTATCTCAAAACAAGAGAGAGCCTGGGCAAAGCGAAGCCGATAAATCTTATGGACATCGCTACCGTGGCGGCGCGTTACTTGAAGAAAAACGGTATGCTCGACAAGCTTGACGAGTCGGAGGAAATCAACGCCTGTACCGTTAAAATAGACGTTGAAACCGAGGGAAAAACAGAGCCCTGGCTTCTCCTTTTCAAGAATGAAACTCACAATCACCCGACAGAAATCGAGCCGTTCGGCGGCGCGGCGACTTGTATCGGCGGAGCAATCAGAGACCCCCTCTCCGGCAGGAGCTACGTCTACGCAGCTATGAGAGTTACGGGCGCGGCAGATCCGACAAGGCCGGTCTCCGAGACCATTCCCGGCAAGCTCTCGCAGCGTAAAATCGTAACGACCGCAGCCGCAGGATATTCCTCATACGGCAATCAAATCGGTCTTGCTACGGGTATGGTAGATGAAATATACCACGAGGGCTACGCCGCAAAGAGAATGGAAATCGGCGCGGTAATAGCCGCCGCCCCTGCCGAAAACGTAAGGCGCGAGAGGCCCGAGGACGGCGATATCGTCATACTTCTCGGCGGCAGAACGGGCAGAGACGGCTGCGGCGGAGCGACAGGCTCATCCAAAAAGCACACCCTCTCATCTCTCGAAACCTGCGGAGCGGAAGTACAAAAGGGAAATGCCCCCGAAGAGAGAAAGCTCCAAAGGCTTTTCCGCAACCCCGATGCAACTAAATTAATAAAGAGATGTAACGACTTCGGAGCAGGCGGAGTATCGGTAGCGGTAGGCGAGCTTGCCGACGGACTTGATATAAACCTTGACGCCGTTCCGAAAAAATACGACGGACTTGACGGCACAGAGCTTGCAATCTCCGAGTCGCAGGAGAGAATGGCGGTGGTAGTCGAGGAGAAGGACACGGAGAAATTTATGTCCCTTGCTTCGAGTGAAAACCTTGAAGCCACGGTAGTGGCGAGAGTGACGGCAGAGCCGAGACTCCGTATGAGATGGAAGGGAAATACCATAGTTGACCTCTCCCGTGAATTTTTGAATTCCAACGGAGCAGAAAAGCATATTAATATTTCCGCTCCCGCCGTGAAAGACTATGATAAAGCTCCCGTTTCGGATTTTGAAAAGGGCTATAACGACCTTCTCTCCGACCTCAACGTATGCTCAAAGAGAGGACTCTCCGAGAGATTTGACTCCACAATCGGCGCAGGAACGGTGGTAATGCCCTTTGGCGGAGCGCGTCAGCTCACCCCGATTCAGTCAATGATTCATAAAATCTCCGTAGAGAAAAAGCACACAGATACCTGCTCCTATATGGCGTGGGGATATAACCCCTTCATCACCGAGAGGAGCGCCTATCACGGAGCCTATCTCGCGGTGGTTGAAAGTATTTCAAAGCTTGTGGCGTCAGGCGCTTCCTTCAAGGACGTCTACCTCACCTTCCAGGAGTATTTTGAAAAGCCGGGTAAGGATTCTTCCCGTTGGGGCAAGCCCCTCTCGGCGCTTCTCGGCGCGTATAAGGCGCAAATGGAATTGAAGGTAGCCTCCATCGGCGGTAAGGACTCAATGAGCGGTTCGTTTGAAAACCTTGACGTTCCGCCCACGCTCGTATCCTTCGCCGTAACGACTGGCAACACGAGTGAGGTCATCACCCCCGAATTCAAAAAAGCGGGACATAAGGTTGTGCTCCTCAGTTGCGAATACGACGAAAACAATCTCCCTAAAACCGACTCTCTCACAGAGCTTTTTGACAAGGTCACCTCGCTTATGAGAAGCGGTAAGGTCGCTTCGGCATACACCCTCACCTACGGCGGTGTGGCTGAGGCAATTTATAAAATGGCGATAGGCAACGGCTTCGGCTTTGCCTACGACGGCGCTCTCACCCTCGATGAAATCTTCGGCTATTCCTACGGCTCGTTCGTTCTTGAAGTCTGCGAGGAGGTAGGCGGAAAAACGCTTGGATATATCACCGAAGAGGAGACCGTCAGCTACAAGAATTACAAGCTCTCAATGAAGGATTTGGCAAAGGCGTACGAGGGCAGACTCGAGAGCGTGTATCCGACTCTCGAAGGAAAAAGGGCAAAGAAATACGAGAACTTCTCCTTTGAAGCAAAGGAGAGAAAAGCTCCGAGAGTTTTGGTTGCAAAACCAAAGGTTCTGATTCCCGTATTCCCCGGCACGAACTGTGAATACGATACGGCAAAGGTTATGGCAGACGCAGGAGCAGAGGCGGAAATCTTCGTGATTAACAACCTCACCTCCGACGGAATTTCAAGAAGCGTGGATTCCTTTGCGAAAAAGCTCGCAGATTCGCAGATGATATTTATTCCGGGCGGATTTTCAGGCGGAGATGAGCCCGACGGCTCGGGTAAATTCATTATGGCGTTTTTCCGAAACGCTATAATAAAGGAGCAGGTTCATAATCTTCTCGACAACAGAGACGGCTTAATCTGCGGTGTCTGCAACGGCTTCCAGGCTCTTATAAAGCTCGGTCTCGTTCCTTACGGAAGAATTATCGACACCGACGAGAGCTGTCCGACTCTGACCTTTAACACAATCTCGCGCCACCAATCAAAGCTGGTTCGCACCAGAATTACCTCAAATAAGAGCCCTTGGCTTAAAAACACCAAGGTAGGCGATATATATACCGTTCCCGTCTCGCACGGTGAAGGCAGATTCCTCGCTTCCGACGAAACGGTGGCGGAGCTTGCCAAAAACGGTCAGATTTGCACGCAGTACGTGGATTTGCAGGGCAACGCCACCGACGATATTCGCTATAATCCCAACAATTCCGCCTTTGCTATTGAGGGTATCACCTCTCCCGACGGCAGAGTGCTTGGAAAAATGGGACATAGCGAGCGTATAGGAAGCAACCTTTACAAAAACGTTCTTGGAAAATACGATATGCAGATGTTTTCTTCCGCAGTTCAATATTTTAAGGAGATAAAGTAATGGCATATTTATCCGACATAGAAATTGCTCAATCAGTAAAAATGAAGCCTATTACCGAGATTGCTAAATCGGCTAATATAGAGGACGGATATTTAGAGCAATACGGTAAATACAAGGCTAAAATAGACTATTCCCTTATCGAAAAATCAAAAAATAAAGACGGTAAGCTGATTTTGGTTACCGCAATCACTCCCACCCCCGCAGGAGAGGGAAAAACCACTACGACCATAGGACTTGCCGACGGACTCCGCCGTATCGGCAAGAGGGTTGCCGTGGCTCTCCGCGAGCCCTCGTTAGGCCCGGTATTCGGCGTAAAGGGCGGTGCAGCGGGAGGCGGATATGCCCAGGTCGTGCCAATGGAGGACATAAACCTTCACTTTACGGGCGACTTTCACGCAATAGGCGCGGCAAACAACCTTCTCGCCGCTATGATTGATAACCATATCTATCAGGGCAACGCCCTCGGCATTGACCCGAGACGGATTACTTGGAAAAGATGCGTGGATATGAATGACAGACAGCTTCGCTTTGTCACCGACGGTCTCGGAGGCAGGGTGAACGGAACTCCCCGTGAGGACGGCTTTGACATAACGGTAGCCTCTGAAATTATGGCGGTGTTCTGTCTTTCCTCGTCGATTTGCGACCTGAAAGAGAGACTCTCGAAAATAGTAATCGGCTATACCTATGACGAAAAGCCCGTCACAGCAGGACAAATCGGGGCGGTGGGAGCAATGGCAGCTCTATTGAAGGACGCATTGAAGCCTAATCTCGTTCAAACCTTGGAGGGCACGCCCGCGCTTGTTCACGGAGGCCCGTTCGCCAATATCGCCCACGGCTGCAACTCGGTAATCGCCACTAAAATGGCTATGAAGCTCGGCGACTACGCCGTTACGGAGGCAGGCTTCGGAGCCGATTTGGGAGCGGAAAAATTCCTCGACATCAAGTGCCGCGTTGCAAATCTCACCCCCTCGGCAGTGGTTATGGTAGCCACAGTCAGAGCCTTGAAAATGCACGGCGGTATGGCAAAGACTCAGCTCGGAGAAGAAAATCTCGATGCTCTCGAAAAGGGCTTGCCTAATCTTCTCCGCCACGTTTCCAACATAAAAAACGTATATAAATTACCCTGCGTCGTAGCGGTAAACCGCTTCCCGACAGACACCGATAAAGAGATTGAAAAGGTTATTGAAAGCTGCCGCGCCCTTGGCGTCAACGTAGTTCTCTCAACCGTATGGGCAGAGGGAGGAAAGGGCGGTATGGCTCTTGCAGAGGAGGTTGTCCGTCTCTGCGAGGAGAAAAACGAATTTGCTTTCAGCTACGGCCTTGACGACTCAATAGAGGAGAAAATTCAGGCGATTGTTACGCGAGTATACGGAGGCAAGGGCGTAAATTACACCCCAAGCGCCAAAAAGGAAATCGAAAAGCTCACCTCTCTCGGCTTTGGAAATCTGCCTATCTGTATGGCAAAAACCCAATACAGCTTCTCCGACGATATGACAAAGCTCGGAGCGCCCGAGGACTTTACCGTCACCGTAAGGCAGCTTAAAATCTCCGCAGGCGCAGGATTTATCGTAGCCCTGACGGGCGATATTATGACAATGCCCGGACTTCCGAAGGCTCCCGCCGCCCTTAAAATCGACGTGGACGAAAACGGTAAAATTACAGGTCTGTTCTAAAATAAGCAACTATAAAAATAAAAAGGAAATGAAAGGAAAAGCATAGCGATGGCTACTTTTATCAACGAACCCTCACACACCTTTAACGAATATCTGCTTATACCGGGATATTCCTCTGAAAACTGTGTTCCTGCAAACGTAAGTTTACAAACTCCGCTTGTTAAGTTCAAAAAAGGCGAGAAATCCGCAATCACAATGAATATTCCTATGGTGTCTGCGATTATGCAGTCCGTCTCCGGCGACCGTCTTGCAGTTGCCCTTGCCGTTGAGGGAGGAGTCGCATTTATCTACGGCTCGCAGAGCGTAGAGGACGAGGCGAATATGGTGAGAAAGGCGAAGCTCTATAAAGCCGGCTTCGTCGTCTCTGACTCAAACATTACCCCCGATGCAACTCTTGCCGACGTACTTGAACTCAAACAGAGAACAGGACACTCCACCGTTGCAGTAACCGATGACGGCAGCCCTAACGGCAAGCTTATGGGTATTGTAACCAGCAGAGATTACCGCGTTTCAAGAATGGACGCCGCAGCAAAGGTGTCGGAATTTATGACTCCGCTTTCAAAGCTCATCTATGCAAAAGAGGGAACGACTCTGAAAGCAGCCAACGATATAATCTGGGACAATAAATTAAACTCGCTTCCCATTGTGGATAAAAAGGGAAATCTTTGCTATATGGTATTCCGCAAGGACTACGACGCGCACAAGAAAAACCCGAACGAGCTTCTGGACTCGAAGAAGAGATACGTAGTCGGAGCAGGTATTAACACAAGGGACTATAAGGAGCGTGTTCCCGCTTTGATTGAGGCAGGGGCAGACGTGCTCTGCATCGACTCGTCCGAGGGCTTTTCCGCTTGGCAGAAGCTCACGCTTCAATGGATAAGAGAGCGCTACGGCGACAAGGTAAAGGTAGGAGCAGGCAACGTGGTAGATGCCGCGGGCTTCCGTTTCCTTGCGGAATGCGGCGCAGACTTTATAAAGGTTGGCATCGGCGGCGGCTCTATCTGTATCACCCGTGAGACCAAGGGTATAGGCAGAGGACAGGCAACCGCGCTTATCGACGTTTGCGCTGAGCGCGACCGCTACTTTGAGGAGACGGGTATCTATATCCCCGTATGCTCCGACGGCGGTATCGTTCACGACCACCATATCACGCTCGCCTTGGCTATGGGCGCCGATTTCGTAATGCTCGGCAGGTATTTTGCAAGATTTGACGAGTCACCCTCAAACCGCGTATCTATCGGCGGAACCTACTACAAGGAATATTGGGGCGAGGGCTCTGCAAGAGCGAGAAACTGGCAGAGATACGACCTCGGCGGAGACAAGAAGCTCTCCTTTGAGGAGGGAGTGGACTCATACGTTCCATACGCAGGCCCTCTTAAAGACAACGTGGCCCTCTCACTCGCGAAGGTTCGCTCCACTATGTGCAACTGCGGCGCGCTGACCATTCCCGAATTACAGCAGAAAGCGACCTTGACTCTGGTATCCTCGACAAGCATTGTAGAGGGCGGCGCTCACGACGTTATCCAAAAGGATAGCAACAATATAGTAAAATAGGAGGTAAGGCAAATGGAAGCATCTTTACGCCCTGAAAATATGCAACGCATCAGCACGGCGGACGCGGCTGAAAAATTCATTAATGAAAAAATTGAGGAAATTCGAAATCAAGTAAAGGACAAAAGAGTTCTGCTTGCTCTTTCGGGCGGAGTTGACTCCTCCGTAGTGGCGGCGCTTTTAATCAAAGCAATCGGAAAGCAGCTCGTCTGCGTCCACGTCAATCACGGCCTGATGAGAAAGAACGAGTCCGAGAAAGTCGTTGAAGTTTTCCGCAATCAAATGGACGCAAATCTCGTCTACGTTGACGCGACCGACAGATTTTTAAATCTCCTGGCGGGAGTCAGCGACCCCGAGCGTAAGCGTAAAATTATAGGAAAAGAATTTATAGAGGTATTTGCCGAGGAGGCGAGAAGGGTAGACGGAGTCACCTATCTTGCCCAAGGCACGATATATCCCGACATACTTGAAAGCATCAAGCAGGCGGAGGGCAAAAAGGCGGTAAAGTCCCATCACAACGTTGGCGGACTTCCCGAGGATTTAAAATTCGAGCTTGTCGAGCCCTTGAAGCTTCTTTATAAGGACGAGGTGCGCGCAGTAGGCAAGGCGCTCGGCCTGCCTGCCGAAATGGTAGACCGTCAGCCCTTTCCGGGCCCCGGACTCGGCGTGAGATGTCTCGGCGCAATCACCAGGGAGCGTCTTGCCGCGCTTCGCGAGGCGGACGCCATACTCCGCGAGGAGTTTGACAGGTGCGGACTTGCCAAACGGGTTTGGCAGTTTTTCGTCGTTATCCCGGATATGAAGAGCGTCGGCGTCAAGGACGACAGTCGCTACGAGGGCTGGCCGGCGATAATCAGAGCGGTGAACTCCACCGACGCGATGACCGCCGAAATAGAGGAAATCCCCTACGCTCTTCTCCACAAAATCACCTCACGCATAATCACAGAGGTTGCAGGTGTCAACCGCGTCCTCTACGACCTCACCCCGAAGCCTACCGGAACGATTGAATGGGAATGAGGCAGAGCCCATTCCCATTCAATCAACTATGATTGCCTGACGGCAAGTTATGATACGCTCCGCGTAGGTTCAGGCGCGCCTGCCAAAAGCATTACGGGAGCAAACCTTCAAGAATTAGAAAAGAGCAAGAGTAAAAGGGAACAAATCCCTCTATTCTTGCTCTTGTTTTTTCGGTTATTATATTAAACTATCGTCTTTCTGAGCCATTCAAGCGTGCAGTTAACCATATGCTTACCGGTTTCTTCGCTTGCTTCCTTTGCGCTTTCGGCAAACCACTCGGTGTTGCGCTCGCAGCGTTTAAGGTCTACAAGCTCGGGATATGTTCCCATCAAAAGACTTGTTTCCCACTTTCCCGCGTGGTCGAAGCCGCCGCATTTAATCTGCGCGTCCGCTCCGATAAGGGGAATAACCTTTATGTAGGAGAAGGGGTCGTCCTCACTGCCCATATCCTCGTAATATGAGGCGTATGCATCGCTGCCCCACCAGCCCTGACCGAGCTTTTCTTCCATATACTCCATAGTCACCTTCTTAGCGGCCTTGTGGCAGGCAATAGTCATAGGCATAAGTCCTGCGCCCTCTGTCTGATGGTGCGCTACGAGATAGATGTTCTTGTGACCTGCGTTTATCATAGATTTAAGTATGCAGTAAAGATAGTTTGCATAAGCATCCTCGTCTACGTGGAAATGGCTCGGCTTCGGAGCGCAGACGGCATAGGAAGCCACACCGTACCAGATAGGAGGGCAAACAACTATCTCCTTTTCCTTTTCGAGCTCCCTGAGACAGCCCGTAATTACGAGCGTATCCGTTCCGCACGAGGCGTGGCGGGCGTGATATTCAAGAGTACCGATTGGAATAACGAAGGGGACTTTTCTGTCCACCGCGTCCTGAATTTCGTCATATAGCATTTCAAGCATTTGCATAGTAATTTTCTCCCGATTTTGTATTTTGTTTGATATAAATAATTATAAGCGAATTAATAGGAAAAGTCAAGAGCCGGAAAAGCGGAACGGAAAAATTTATAAACCTCTTGCTTTTTTTATTTATTTGAGTTATAATGTAACGCGAATATGACTGTCCGCATACAAGGAGTTGACGATTCAATGCAAAAAAACTACAAAAAAACCCTGACAGCCTGCTATCTTGGATTTGTAACGCAGGCTATATCCGCAAATTTTGCGCCATTATTGTTTTTAACCTTCAAAAGCACCTACGACCTTTCGCTTGAAATGATAGCGCTGATTCCATTCGTCTTTTATTTCGCCCAGCTTTTAGTTGATTTGGTAGCTACGAAATTTGCCGATAAAATAGGCTACCGCATTTGTGTCGTCGCATCTCAGTTGTTTTCATCGGTTGGATTAATACTAATGGCAATTTTGCCGGAAGTAATTCCCGTACCCTTTGTGGGAATTATAATTTCGGTTGTTTTATACGCGATGGGATGCGGTCTCATCGAGGTTTTGATAAGCCCCATTGTTGAGGCGTGTCCGTTTGAAAACAAGGACGGAGTAATGAGCCTTGTTCACTCGTTTTTCTGCTGGGGCTCGGTGGGTGTAATTCTTGGTTCTACCGTTTTTTTCGCAATATTCGGCATAGAGAATTGGAAAATACTTGCTATTATATGGGCGTTGATTCCGTTATACAACGCATTTAACTTTATGAGCTGTCCAATCGAGAGGCTGAACGAAGACGGAGACAGTATGAGCATAAGACAGCTTCTGAAAGTCCCTGTATTCTGGCTGATGATAATTATTATGATATGCGCCGGCGCTTCCGAGGCAACTATGACTCAATGGACGTCTGCGTTTACCGAGTCGGCGCTCGGCGTTTCCAAGACGGTAGGCGACCTGACGGGCCCGTGCCTGTTCGCCGTATTTATGGGAACCTCCCGCGCCCTGTACGGAAAAATGAGCGAGAAATTGAACCTTGCAAAAACTATGCTCCTGTGCGGAATACTATGCGCGGCGTGCTATCTTTTGGCGTCCTTGTCATCCTCTTCGGTATTGGGATTGATAGGCTGCGCCCTTTGCGGATTAGCTGTTGGAATTATGTGGCCGGGAACGCTGAGCCTTTCCTCGCAGAAATGTCCGCGAGGCGGTACCGCTATGTTTGCCTTTTTGGCATTGGCGGGCGATTTAGGCGCGGCAGTAAGTCCTACCATGGTGGGCAAAATTTCCGAAACGGCAGGCGGCGATCTCAAAGCAGGCTTGCTCGCCGCCACCGCCTTTCCGATAGTTTTGGCGCTCGGCCTGATTTTTCTGAAAATAAAATCCACCTCCAAGCCAAAACGCTAACCCCAAAACCCAAAACCCCAAAAATGAGCAAAAAAGAGAGAACAAATGTTCTCTCTTTTTCTGTTGGCTTGCTGTCTCGTTGCGTGCAACGAGACAGCAAATCCTTTCGCGCCTGTTCTAGCGAGCTACTGTTTCTCATACAGTTCTTCTAAAATCTGATCCCCTTGCCTATCCCAACTAATCATTCAATTGAATCTGTTTCGCTATCCGTTAACTTTCCAAGCTTCTGATTTTCGATTTCCTGCATCAGTTCGGACATTGACGAATACTGCTTCCATATTTCTTTGTTTGCCAAATCGTCAAGCAAATACGAAATATACTTGAACAATTGATCGCATTCTAAATTGCTTACATCAGAATTTTTTCCATGAGCCAATTTTGATCGTATTGAATACAGTTGTTTGATTTTGCTCATTACCTTTTTTCTATCCTCATATTTATCAGCAATAATCATTGCACAATTTGAGGATATTGAGTATGTAATACTTGGATTAATGAACTTGTCCGTATCTACTTGCAACAACGATTCCAAAGCAAAACAGAGTTCAAGAAAATAGATTTTATTGTCTAATTCAATGTGAGCTTTTCCTACCCACAATATTGCATTTAGTATTCTTGATTCTTTATCGGTTTTGTTCTCTTTGGCATAAAGATCCCAAACATACATAGTCTTGTTCTTTCGCATTTCTTCCAGGAATTCGTCTAATGTGTGATTTCTCGGGATGTAATTGTTATTCATTTCTTCATGAACACCAACATTGTTTATGTCATTACCCAAAATAAGCATTCTCTCGGATTGCGGATTTTGTCTATACAAATTAACCGCCGGAATGCTATTGTTTCTTCCGCAACAGAAGTCCATTATGCGTTTGAATTCGGAGGATTTTTTGTAAGCCATATCAATGGCTTCCTCGCGGTCGTTCGCCAATACCGAAAACGATACATAATAGTTTGATTCTTCTCCACATGCAATTTGATTGCGGATTTTATCGTTTTCTATTCTGCTTAAAAATGCGTTTTTATCACACAATTCAAAAGATCCGAGTTGATGTGTGCCCGTGAAAACAATACCATAAATCGGCATATAAAAAGTAAACTTGTTTTTGTTTCTCATACTCACTCCATCGGCTTAATCATAGATTCGATAAATGCGATTTCTTCTTCTGTCAGTCCGTACTTGGCATAGAGATCTTCGTCAGTCCATATTTTTGAAAAATCTTGAATCGGAACAAACTTGAATTTTTCCTTGGTAAGATGAATGGAGGATACAGATTGCAAAATCAAATATCTAACAAATCTTGTTGAAAGATATTGTTTGAAATTAATAGCTTCTTGCTCATCATCAAATGTATTTACTACCAAGTACGAGAAGTTGCATATTTGCTTTGGACCAAGAATTCGCAAAGATGACAAAAGTTTATATTGACCATTTTTATCTGGCTCTGCTGCGTGCTCGGAAATGACTTGCCCGACAATAACCTTGTACTTATCAGCAATATCTGCTCCTTGTGTCAAAGCTTCTTTTGATACATATCCAAATCCTTTACTTGATAAAAGTTCATATCCATCTACAAACGGAGTCTGTTCGCCACGTTGCTTCGACTCAAATCCAAACACATTAATCGAACACACCTTTTCGCTTAACGGTGTCTCTGAATATGATTGCATTCTTTGAACGATTTTTTGAGCTACATTATCTCTTAAAACGACGGAGAATTCTGAAAGATCTCTTTCACCACTATTCCTAACGCCATTGATAACAGATGTAAAATGACATTTTCCCATCCAAGAACTGTTTCGCAAGAAATAACAAATGCCACCTGTACTTGTATCGGGGAAGCAGTCCTTACCATTGGCAAAGGAAACCATTTTTGAAATACAGGAGTCGGATTTCATTGCATCTCTAAAACCATCTAACCCCATTCCGCCAGCAAACCACCTTGAAGGTATAATCATAGACACAAATTGGGGCTCTACATATTTTGAAATTCCTACAAACTTGTCATAAATTGGTTTGCTTTGAGCGGAATGCTCACTTGTGCTTAACTGATACGGAGGATTTCCTACCACTACATCAAAATTCACTATCTCATCTCCTTCTGTAATTTCATCGTTCATTGTAATGCTATCAAATGGTTTGTTCTGTCGTAATAATGCCGCTATCTTGGCATAGTCAATATCTCCGTCATCGTCCTTAACCTCCAAAAGGCTATACGAGGTAAACTTGGAAGCGATATTATCCACATTCAAGCCCAAGATTTCGTATATCATACGGGTAAACTCATAGGTAATGCCTGAGGTGGGGATGGTGTAAATCGCATCCTTCAATGCTTCTTTATCATAGCCCAAAGCGATATACTTTTCAAACACGGCAAGGGCAAATTCACCTGCCTTACCTGCGATATCAAGCACCTTATTTCCGCTATCCATCACAGCTCTCAAATCGGCATCATCAATCATGTCGATCATATCCTTGCAGATATGCTTGGCTGTAATAACCTCGGATTCTCCGAGCTTTCCAAATTTCTGAACAGATACGGATGCGCGAGTGATGGGTTCAACGCTATCATCGTGAGAAAGCT
>JAZUPQ010000059.1:0-3756 GCA_045605265.1 Eubacteriales bacterium
CCAAGAAGGTCACGCGCTCCGCCTTATCAGAGAAGTAGAAGGGCAGTCCGAGTCTCTCCAGCACCTTAGTAGCCCAGAAGTTATCGTGATAGCTCCATATATTGTTACGCTTGTAGGTCATATATTCCTGTTCTATAAAGCCCGAGCTTGCACCGAGCCACTTAATTCCGCGTGAAAGCTCAAAAAGACGATCATAGAAATTCTTATGCTCGGCAAGAATATTTCGGAACGCAACACCACTCTTCGGCTCGAAGGATGCCGTTCTCGTAATCCAATGCTTAGCGCCCATAAGCCCCTCTAAAATCGATGCCGAGTACTGAGAATGCAGATATCTTGCATTCTTTCCGTATCGGTTGAAGGGTATGGTATCAGTCTCTGCGAGAACAACGTCAACGCCGTGAGATTTTAACTTCGCCGAGCAGACTGCCGCGCGGCGCATTATATCCGAAAAGCCCTTGGTAGTCTCAGGGGCGTAGGTGCCGTTCGGCACTCTTACCATAATGGGATTCCCCTTTCCTGCAAAGATAGGGGCGGTATGTATAACGAAATCGCACAGGTCTCCGCTTGTGCAGTTTATACCCTGTATCTTCGGATTTATCTCATCTATTGCAGAACGGAATTCTTTTGCCGCCTCTGCGAGCGATTCTGCCTGAGTTTCGAGAAAGGCGCGTGTTACGGGGTCATCGTCCGGATGCGAGTCTATATGAGCCCAAAGCTCATCCCGTGTTAATTTTTTGCCTATTTTCTTCTCGAGCCTTGCTAAATGAAGAGGACAAGCGCAGCCGTGCCCTCCGCGCATAACGAGTCTGAAATCATCGTCAAGCATAATCGCCGCCGGTCTCTCCGATGCAATTCTGCGAAGCACGCCCTTGAAATGCTCCAAAAATCCGCGTCCGAGGGGGCAGTGAACGTGATATTCCTTACCGTCTGTCACTCCAACGTACTTTTCAAACGGAGACGGCACAAGCGTGTAGCCGTGACCGATAGATGCCTGAATAAGAATACCCACGGGCACACCGAGAGGCTCGAGTCTATCGCGGAACCGAGCAAATTTATCACACATATCTCCGACCTTATCCCACACGGGATTCCCCTCGGGAACGAGAGTCATAATAAACATAGGACAGCTCGATATTCCTCTTGCGTACTGGTCCTTAATATCCTGAGTCAATTCGTCAATATGATCGATATCAAGCGGCATCATAGAGTAGGTATACATCTTTCCCTCCAAATGAAAAAGTACTTATAGACCAATTATACATTGCCTTGGTTCAAATGTCAATAGCGGTTTCTGCTGTTTTTTTATCCTTTTGCGCTCCCCAATGTCGCATTATCAAATCCATAACAACGGTGGCAATAAGCGCTGAGCTCAAGCTATCATTTTTATTTCACATCGCGCCCAAAAGAAAAAGGACCTGTGCCAGCAAAGACGCAGATCCTTATCGATATTTACACTCAGAGCACTCTTACTCTTATAACTCCGTCTACACCTTGGATAGTGCTTTTCACGTTTTCGGGAACGTCACCGTCTATCTCTATTATAGTGTAAGCGAACTCACCTCTTGAGCCGTTGGAAAGATTCTCAATATTTATGCCAACCGCAGAGACGGCAGATGTAATCTGCGAGAGCATATTCGCAACGTTGAGGTGGCAAACGCATATTCTCTTTTTGTCAGAGGGCGCAATGGAAACAGCAGGATAATTTACGGAATTCGTGATATTTCCGTATCTGAGATACTCGTCAAGCTCCTTTGCCGCCATAACGGCACAATTATCCTCGCTCTCGTAGGTAGAAGCACCCAGGTGGGGGATATTTACAACGCCCTTAACACCGACGGTCTCGGGAGTGGGAAAATCGGTAACGTAAGCGGCAACCTTTCCGCATTCGAGTGCTGCTCTCATATCCTCGGCATTGACGAGGTCGGCTCTCGCGAGATTGATTATTCTCACGCCGTCCTTCATCTTTGCTATCGTTTCCTTGTTTATCATTCCCTTGGTATCCTTAGTCGCGGGAACGTGAAGAGTTATATAATCGGACGAAGCGTATATTTCATCATAGCTCTGCGCGTGGCGCACAGCTCTTGAAAGACTCCACGCCGCGTGTACCGTGAGGAACGGGTCACAGCCTATTACCTCCATACCGAGCGAGCGCGCAGTGTTCGCAACCATACCGCCGATAGCTCCGAGTCCTATTACACCGAGAGTCTTACCGAGTATCTCGCATCCTGCGAATTTCGACTTGCCCGACTCAACGGTTTTGGCTATATCGGGGTCATCGGCAATGCTCTTGACCCACTCGACACCGCCTATAACGTCGCGCGAAGCGAGAATAAGTGCGGCTACCGCCAGCTCCTTTACTCCGTTGGCATTTGCTCCCGGAGTATTGAAGACCACAATTCCGCGCCTTGCAAGCTCTGTAACGGGTATATTGTTCACACCCGCGCCGGCTCTCGCCACAGCCAGAAGAGAGGTCTCGGGCTCGTAGGAATGCATATCCGCGGACCTTACCATTATTGCCTCGGGATTTTCTACCGAGTCGCTGATTTCATATTCGTTTTTGTCAAAAACGTCAGTTCCTATTTTTGCAATTTTATTAAGTAACTTTATTTTCTTCATCTTAATTCTGCATCTTGGGATTTTCGATGGCGAATTGCTTCATAAACTCTACGAGCGCCTCGACTCCCTCGTAGGGCATAGCGTTGTATATCGAGGCTCTCATACCGCCGACGGAGCGATGCCCCTTAAGGTTTTTGAGTCCTGCCTCTGCCGCTTCCTTTGCAAATTTCTTATCAAGCTCGGCGTCTCCGGTTACAAAAACGACGTTCATCATCGAACGGCACTTCTTGCTGACGGTAGCGGTATAATAGGTCTGACTGTCGAGATAGTCGTAAAGAAGGCTTGCCTTTCTCTCGTTTCTTCTCTTCATCTCCTCAAGTCCGCCGATAGAGAGTATCCAATCAAACACCAGCTTTGCCATATATATGCACCAGCAGGGCGGTGTGTTATACATAGAATCGTTCTCTGCCGCGAGCGCGTAATCAAGCATAGCGGGGGTGTCGGGACGTGCATTTCCTATTATATCGTTTCTTGCGATGACGATGGTAAGGCCTGCGGGAGCTACGTTCTTCTGTGCGCCTGCGTATATGAGCGCAAACTTGGATACGTCTACCGGCTCGGAAACTATGCAGGAGGACATATCTGCGACGAGCGGAATATTGCCCGTGTCAGGGATATAGTGGAACTTCGTTCCGTATATAGTGTTATTAAAGCAGATATGCACGTAGTCAGCGTCGGGACGGAAATCCGCACGCTTGGTCTCAGGAATAGTAGAGAAGGTGGGGGTTGCGCCGGCAGAGGAAGCTGCGATAGCTATATCACCGTACTTCTTGGCCTCGGTAGCTGCCTTCTTTGAGAACTGACCGGAAACTATGTAATCAGCGCACTTGTGCTCGGAAAGAAGGTTAAGCGGTACCGATGCAAACTGCGTGGAAGCTCCTCCCTGAAGAAAAAGAACCTTGTAGTTTGCGGGAATATTCATCAGCTTTCTGAGCGAGTCGTCTGCTGCGTGAAGAATTTCCTCAAACTCGGGAGTACGGTGGCTCATTTCCATAACGGACATTCCCGACTCACCGTAACAGAGCATTTCAGCCTGCGCCTTTTCAAGCACCTCGATAGGAAGCATAGAGGGGCCTGCGGAGAAGTTGTAAACTCTTTCCATCTTGTTTTGCCTTAATTACCGTTTCGGTAATTCCTTTC
>JAZUPQ010000060.1:0-2098 GCA_045605265.1 Eubacteriales bacterium
GTTGAGTTTGGCGGTATCCAAGACTATGAAGGCGAGATTGAAAAATAAATAATTATGCCGACGAGCAGAACTCGTCGGCATTTTAATTTATAACCCGTAAAGCAAAACTCCGAGCGCCCCGGATATTACAATCAGAATTATGGGAGAAAGTGATTTCCTTTTCCATTTTGAATATGCAAAGGAAATTGCGCATATAACTGCTAAAACTATGAGCGTTCGATAGTCAAAATTAGGTGTGCTGTGCACGTTTTTGATACCGACGCCAAGGCTTAAAAGCATAGTAACTGCAGTTCCTAAAATCAAAGCAACAATTGCCGGGCGAATACCGCCAAGGATAGCTTTGACACCTGCGTACTTCAAAAGCTTAGTGAATACCGATGCAATCAAGAGAATAATAACAAATGACGGAAGCACTATTCCGAGCGTTGCAAGGAACGCACCAAGAACACCTCCCTGCGACGAGCCTACGAATGTTGCCATATTCACGGCAATCGGTCCGGGTGTTGACTCCGCAACCGCAATAAAATTAAGCAACTCCTCTTCCGTGAGCCAACCGTTTGCAAGGCAGTCGTCTCTTATGATAGAAATCATTCCGTATCCACCGCCAAATGAAACCGCGCCGATTTTAAGGAAGGTCAAAAACAACTTTAAGAAAATCATTTTTCATCCTCCCCATTTTTATTTCTCAAATACCCTACCGTGTAAATTAAAAGGCCTGAAACACCGAATATGAGAATATAAAATATCGAAGAGAAGCTTACCGAAAACAGAGAGAACAGTATCATAGCGCAAAACGTAATTAGCATAACCCATACGTTAAACACGGTTTTCTTTATTTTCTTCAGCATTTTAAAACCTGCTGTGAGAATTAAGAACACCACGCATACCTGAATACCGTGGAATGCGGATGCTACCCACTTTATCTCAAGGAAGCTATTAAAGAAAAGTGATATGAGATAGATAATAGCACATGATGGAATACACATTCCAAGCGTTGCAAAAAGCGCACCCAAGAAACCCGCCCTCTTATATCCGATGTAGGTAGAGCAATTAATTGCAATTGGCCCGGGGGTTGATTCCGCAATCGTAACGAGATTCATAAATTCTTCACTGCCGAGCCACTTCTTTCGCTCGACGAATTCGTTGTCAAGGAGATTTATCATTGCATATCCGCCACCGAACGTGAACATTCCTATTTTCATCATAGATAAAAACAGTTCACATAAAAACTTGAATTTTTTCAAGGTAATGCTCCCTTCATTTTCGTTTTATTTTTCCTCTCGTCAAGTCGTAGCTGATACCAAGAAGCCAGTAAATTGTATCATCATCGCACTCGGAAAGCGCAACAGTTAACCAGTGCGTTTTATTCATATGATACGCGCGATAGATACCTGGCTCAATCCCTGCGAGCGATTCGATTACCTCGGGTGCACACTTGAAGTTGACAACGTCAATCTTTTCGTCACCGTCGTGACCGAGTTTTCTTTCCCCGATATTCATTGCAAGCGCAAACCACTTGCCACTCTCGTGCCGGAAAACACCCGTTCCAAAATCGTCCTCGAAAGGATAATCTGCTCTTACGTTGTATATATCGAAGACAAGTTCTTCAAATTCTTTACGAGTCATAAAAGTATCCTTTCAAAGTTTGGTAAAACAATTATAACATAACCGCAGAAACACAAGCCGTTGGCTTGTGAAAAGACCAAGGTTTTCGCGTCGTGTCGCAACACGACCTGCGTTATGCCAATGTTCTCACGGCTTTCGTTTTTACGAAAGGTCTGGCAGAATCCAGACCAAGTTCACTCCTTATAAGAGTGAACCCGTGAGGTTATTATATCACAAAGTGCAATCTTCTTCAATAACGAACTTACAAATGCTCACGAAAAATAATCGTGGGTATTTTTCTTTTTTACCCACTCAAAACAGATAAAAAATCACTACTAGATTAGTGAAAGCAAAAATAGTTCCGTGCAAATCAAGAAAAAAGTCACTGTCTATAGGGTGAGGGCAAAATTCTCGTGCTCATTGACAATTGAATAGCAGAACGCAGTGGGAACTCCCACTCTCGTCCGGAAGGACAAGCTACCGTGCGCGAGCG
>JAZUPQ010000061.1:0-13013 GCA_045605265.1 Eubacteriales bacterium
ACAAACAATTTTGTTCTTATCACCCAAACCGTGTGAAAAAATCTCGCCTAAAATCTCTCCAAATATATTTGCGGGGGCATCCGGACTTGCGGTTTTGTTTTTTTCGAGTTTTGTGATTTCTGCAAGTTTATCGCCTACAAATTCCGAGAGGTCGGGGACATTAGCTTTCTTGTTCGCTCCTCGGTAAATCGGCTTCGCTACTTTTGAAGCCAAGCGCTTCATCGCGCCTTCGTCGCTTATATCGTCAAGCAGCTTATAATACGTTAGTATACCAAAAGCGCGAGCCGTATATTCAATAGCCTCGTTGCAGTCCAGCATAGGTCTCTTTTTTAAAGGGTGAGCAACGCATCTGCGCGCTCTTGCCTTGATTTTTTCGTCTTCTACGAACAACATTCTCACAAGCGCAAGCGTAACACTATCATAGCTCAATCCAACGTTTGAGAGAACGCCCGTATGACTTTTCATACCGCGGCAAATGCCACAATAAGTGGCCTTATAAAATTCATAATCCTTCACCAACAACTCAGGTGTATAAGGCTTTACGTATCCAAACATATTTTTCCTCTCCAACAGTGATTTCGCCACGCTACCCGCTTAGAGCTTATCTGGTTAGACTAAACGACGGGAATTTTGCGAAAGTCTAGGCGGAGCAAGCGAGGGACTTGAAGCCGTATTTGTCATACGGCGATTGACCGAGTCGCAGCTCCAACAACGAATTTCACAAAATTATCAAGTTTAGAGGCCTTTGCGAGTCAAAGATATCCTATTCTTTTTGACGTCTACGTCTTTTATACGCACTTCAATTACATCGCCTACGGAGAAGAGCTCGGAGGGGTGTTTGATGTATTTATCGCTCATTGCGCTGATGTGGAGGAGTCCGTCGTGGTGGACGCCTATGTCTACGAAGCAACCGAAGTCCACTACGTTACGAACTGTTCCTTTAAGAAGCATATCGGGTCTGAGGTCGGTTATTTCAAGCACGTCGGTCGAAAGAACGGGGGCGGGAGCGTCATCACGAATGTCTCTGCCCGGTTTTTCAAGCTCTTTGATGATGTCATCAAGAGTTGGCTCACCGCAGCCAAGCTCTTTGGCGAGCTTTGAAAGTCCGTACTGCGATGCTTTGAATCTCAAAAGCGCAAGATTGTTGTTTCTCACGTCCTCGGTTGTGAAACCAAATCTTTTAAGCAGGTCCTCGGCGATTGCGTATGACTCGGGGTGAACTCCCGTGGAGTCGAATACGTCCTTTGCGCCGGGAATACGAAGGAATCCCGCGCACTGTGTGAATGCCTTATCGCCGATTTTAGGAACTTTTTTGATTTGAGCGCGGCTCTTGAATTCGCCGTTTTCTTCTCTGTATTTAACTATATTCTTAGCGGCGGTGGAATTAATACCCGAAACGTATGAAAGGAGAGCATAGGAAGCAGTGTTTATATCAACGCCAACACCGTTTACGCAGTCCTCAACAACTCCGCCGAGCGCCTCTGTAAGACGAGCCTGCTTCATATCGTGCTGGTACTGACCTACACCGATTGCTTTCGGCTCGATCTTTACAAGCTCTGCGAGGGGATCTTGTATTCTTCTTGCAATAGAAATCGCGCCTCTTTGCATTTCATTGTATTCGGGAAGCTCCTCGGTTGCAAGCTTTGATGCGGAATATACCGAAGCTCCCGCCTCGTTTACTATCGCGTACTGAACGCCCTTGCGACAAGTCGGGTCGTGAAGAACCGCATCGGCTATAAACCTCTCGCTTTCACGGGAAGCCGTGCCGTTACCGATAGAGATAATGTCTACATTATATTTATTAACGAGGTTAATTACGATTTTCTTTGACCTTTCAACGTCTTCACGGGGTTTTACCGGATAGATTACACCCGTATCAAGCACTTTGCCCGTCTTGTCAACAACCGCGAGCTTACAACCGTGCGCATAGCCGGGGTCGTAGCCCAAAACGGTTTTGCCTTTGAGGGGTGATACGAGAAGAAGGTTGCGAAGGTTCTCTGCAAACACCTTCAAAGCTCCCTCTGCCGCATCGTCAAAGAGCGTAGTTCTCACTTCCCTCTCGATTGCAGGGAAAAGGAGTCTGTTATAGGCATCTTCAAGAGTCGCCATAATGTAAGGGAGTGCAGGTGAATTTTTATTCGTAACCGTTCTTGACACGAGTTGAGCAATTCCGTCTTCTACGGGAAGGGTTACGCTGACTTTGAGAAATTCCTCCTTCTCTCCTCTGTTAATTGCGAGAATTCTATGTCCTTTGAGCTTTTTGATAGGCTCGGAGAAATCGTAATAGTTCTCGTAAACAGAGGTCTCCTCCGTCGTGCCTTTAGTAGTAATTGAACCGTAGGACATAGTGTACTCACGGAGCATTTTTCTGATTTCGGCATCGTTGGAAACGTCCTCTGCAATAATATCAGATGCGCCCTGCAATGCGGCGGCAACATCGGGAACCTCTTTTCCCTCTTCGCTTGATATAAACTCTGCCGCATATACATCAATGGCGGGGTCGTATGCATCCTTTTGTTCAAGAATGTACTGCGCGAGAGGTTCAAGTCCCTTGGCTCTGGCGATTGAGGCTCTCGTTGTTCTCTTGGGTTTAAACGGACGGTATATATCTTCAAGCTCTACGAGAGTTTTGGCATTATCGAGAGCAAGGGTAATTTCGGGAGTGAGCTTCTCCTGCGCTTCGATGAGAGAGGAAATTTCTGCTCTGCGCTCATCCATTTTGCGAAGATATTGAAGTCTATCGTTAAGGTCACGGAGAGTAGCATCGTCAAGTCCGCCTGTCACTTCCTTACGGTAACGGGAAATAAATGGTATTGTGTTGCCCTCGTCAATAAGGTCTACGGTGTTTTTCACTTGTTCTTCCTTGATGCTAAATTCAGTAGCCAAAGTTTTTAAGATGTCCATTTTGTACTCCTTGTGTGTTATCTAAAAATTATAATTTTCAAGTTGATATATTTCGCTTTCGGTAAGATTTCTGTACTGTCCTCTCTCAAGGCTTCTGTCGAGCTCTATTCCTGCAAAGCTTATTCTTTCAAGAAATATTACGCGATTATCCATAGCGCCTAACATTCTCTTGATTTGGTGATACTTTCCTTCGGTGAGGGTAATTACACCGCTTTTTCTATCGGGGTTCAAGGAGAGCTTCGCGCTCTTACATTCGTAGCCGTCGCCAAGAATAACTCCCTTTTCAAAAAGCTCTTCCGCGCCGTCTGCAAGCGGTACCTTCGCCTCGAAGTAATACTCCTTGGGACAATGGCGCTTTGGAGAAAGAAGCATGTGGGCAAGCTTTCCATTATTTGTCAAAATCATCATTCCGACGGTATCCTTATCGAGTCTTCCTACGGGGAAAAGCTCCTGCTTTTTTAAAGCGGGACTCAAAAGCTCGGTTACAACGGGTAGCTTAGAGTCCTCAGTGGCGCTCACATAGCCCTCCGGTTTGTTAAGCATAACGTAAAAATATTTTTGGTAAGTGAGCTCGCTGCCCATAAAGGTCACACGGGCAGAATTCTCATCGATGTGTTTAGAGACGTCTTTGGCAAGTTCGCCGTTCACGGTAACTCCGCCCTTTTTGGCAACGGACGACACTTCTTTACGAGAGGCTCCGGTTAAGCCGCATATAAATTTGTCAATTCTCACTTGTTCACCACCTACCCCATTTTAGTATTCTACCACAAAATATTTAATTTGTAAATAGAAAAGCAAAATATTTACAAATGGTGGGCTGCTGAATTTAGTAGAAAAGCAAAAAAGCGGAGACACCAAGTATTTTTATCGGTATCTCCGTTTTTAAGCCGGATTTAGGGCGCGAGTATGAACTCGCGCCCGTTTGTGTTATTTTGCTGATTTTTTTGAGAGCTGCTCCTTGTGGTATTGGAGCATATAAAGTTCATAGTATCTTCCGTGCTTTTCGAGAAGCTCAAAGTGATTTCCCTGCTCTAAGATTTCGCCGTGCGAAAGCACGATGATATTATCCGCGTGCTGAATTGTGGAGAGTCTGTGAGCCACTATCAGCATAGTACCTATATTCATCATTTTTTCAAGAGAGTCCTGAATCAAAACCTCGGTCTCGGTATCAATATTCGCGGTTGCCTCATCAAGTATCATTACGCTGGGCTTATGCACGATAGTCCTTGCAAAAGAGAGCAGCTGACGCTGTCCGGCGGAGAAGTTATTACCTCTTTCGCGCACAACTTCATCAAGTCCATCCTTTAACTTATTTATGAAATGACTGGCGTTAATGTAATCACAAGTTTGCATTACCTCGTCATCCGTAATGTTTTCCTCTCTCAAAACTATGTTGGAACGAATCGTTCCCGAGAAGAGAAAGACGTCTTGAAGCATCTGTCCGAAATGACGGCGCAGAGATGAAATTTTGATTTTATTTATGTTGATTCCGTCAATCAAAATTTCGCCCTTTTGGATGTTGTAGTTTCGGCAAATAAGTGACAAAATCGTACTCTTGCCCGACCCGGTTGAGCCTACGAAGGCAACGGTTTGATTTGCGTTAACCTTGAAGGAGACGTCTTTTAGCACCCACTCTCCCTCTTTGTACTAAAACCAAACCTTTTTAAATTCAATATCGCCCTTGACGTTTTCAAGCTCGATAGCGTCCGGCTCATCTACGACTACGGGCTTCATATTGAAGATTGTAAATATCTTTTCCGCAGAAGCGAGGGCTGATTGAAGCCTGTTAAACTGCTCTGCAAGAGTCTGTATCGGGTTGAAGAATTTATTTATATAAATATAGAAAGAGACCAAAACACCCGCATCTATTATCTGCCCCATCATTGACGTCTGTCCAATAGCGCACTTTGCGCTCAAAAAGAAGAGACACATAATAGAGCTTACGTAAAGCATATAAACGCAGGGGCGGAAAATTGCAAATACGAAAATCTCTCTCTGCTTTGCCTTGCCCAGCCGAATGTTTTTCTCGGAAAATTCCTTACCCTTGCGCTCTTCCCTATTGAAGATTTGGGTTATTTTCATACCCGACAAATTCTCCGAGAGAAAGATATTGATATCGGTCGTTCCGTCTTTTACCTTACGGTAGGCTCTTCTGGAAAATTTTCTGAATATGATTGTGAAAATCGCCACGAACGGAACAAAGCAAAGTATCATTACGGTAAGGGCGTAATTGACGCAGAGCATAGCAACCAAAATGCCGAACACCATAAATATATTTTTCGCAAGGTTTACGATTATATTGGTGAAAAGCATTGAGATTGCGTTGGTATCGTTCGTAACTCGGGTGACGAGCGTACCTACAGGAATTTGGTGCAGTTGCTCGTGAGAAAGGCTCTCGATATGAGAGAATAAATCCTGTCTTAAATTTGAGAGAATACGCTGTCCGGTCTTCTGCAAAATTATAGATTGAACGTAGGTGCAGAGGAGAGAAACAATCAAAATCGTAGCGTATAATGCCACACGCCATAGGATATCTCTCATTTTGAAGTCGGTTTGGAGAAGGTCGGTAATGTTGCCCATAATCAGAGGCGAGACAATATCGTAGCTAATTGAAAAGAGCATTATGAAACCCACGGCAACGAAGTTCATTACGTAGGGCTTTGCATATTTCAACAGACGTTTTATAATCTCCGAGTCCTTGATATGCCTGTCAAAGCCTATTGCGTTTTTCTTGTCCTTCATAGTTGCGTAGGCTATGATGAAGGCGGTTGTTATCGCGCCGATTACCGCGCCAACGATGATTATGGGGTAGTAGCTATTATAAAAGTCGGCAATTTTTTGCAGCATATTACTCACCCCTCTCTTCTTCAAGCTTTTGAAGCTCAACCATTGTGTTGTATTCGGGGCAGGTCTCTACAAGCTGACTATGCTTGCCTATCGCCACGATTTTTCCATCATCAATAAAGATAACCTTGTCCATTTTTTCAATAGTGGATACGCGGTGGGCAATTAAAATCGTGGTTTTTCCCTGTCTGGTTTTACGAAGATTGTCTATAATCACCTTTTCGGTGCCGGTATCAACCGCGCTGACGGAGTCGTCCAAAATCAAAATCGAGGCATTTTTCATAAGGGCGCGCGCTATGGAAATTCTCTGCTTTTGTCCGCCCGAAACTGTAACTCCGCGCTCTCCGAGAACCGTATCGTATCCGTCTTGGAATTCGGAGATGTTTCCGTGAACGTCGGACATTTTTGCAGCATTTATTATATCATCCCCGCTGCCGCCGTCGGTAGCAAAGGAAATATTGTTTCCAATTGTGTCGCTGAAAAGGAAATTATCCTGCGGCACGTAGGCGCAGAACTCACGCACCTTTTTAATAGGGATAGTATTTACGTCGTATCCGTCAATGAAAAGAGAGTTATCAGAAACGTTGTAGGTCCTCAAAATCAAATCGACGATTGTGGTTTTTCCCGATCCGGTTTTACCGATAATACCGACGTTTTCACCGCGTTCAATCCTGAACGACATATTTTGCAACGCGTCATAGTCGGCATCCGGATAGCGGAAGGTGAGATTTTTGAATTCGATGTCGCCGTAAATTTTTTCAACATTCTTTACGTCGTCTCTATCCTTTACGTCACATTCGGCCTCTAAAAGCTCGCCGATTCTTTTGAGCGAAGCCTTTCCGCGAGAGGACATTTCTATAAGGTTTGATATTGCCATAACAGGCCATACTATTGAGGTGAAATAGCCTATAAATTCAAGCAAGTCGCCTACTTTAAAGGTGTTGTTGTACACTAAAAATCCGCCGTAGCCCAAAATTACGCAGATAACCGACTCTACAAAGAGAGTCACGAAAATGTGCATAAGGGTGGAGGTCTTAACAAAACTTACGTTTGCGTTTTCATTGTCCTTATTGAGCTTTTTGAACGCCAAAAGCTCCTTTCCCTCTTTTACAAAGGCTTTAATTACGGCAATTCCCGAAAAGCTCTCCTGCGAAAAGTCGGAGAGATTTGAAAACGCTTCCTGCCTTTTTTCCCACTTAACCATCATATATTTTCCAATCATTGTGGCTACGATAAGCAGAAATACCATAGGTATAAGAGAGAAAAGCGTGAGAAGCTTGTTTTTTCCAAGCATTTTCGCTATCGCAAAAACACCGAGGAAAAGAGCATCGGCAAACATCAAAACTCCGTCGCCAAAGCACTCGTTAATCGTTTCGAGGTCATTAGTGAAGAGGGACATCATATTGCCGACCTTATTCTTTTGGTAATACTGCTGAGAGAGAGTTTTTGAATGTTCAAACATTTTACCGCGAAGGTCCGTCTCCACTTTTATAGCAGAACCAAAAAAGCATACTCGCCACAAAAATCTGCCTATTACCAACGCCACGATTATAAGTATAATCGGCGCACAGATATGGTCAAGAACGCAATTCATATCAAATTTTGTAATTACTCCGTCAATCACAACCTCGCCGTCGGTTATTCCCGTGAGGACGAGATTGTATATCTCGGGAATTTTCAGTTGAAAATAGTCCACCATTAAAAGCGATAAAACACCAAGAAGCAAAATCGGCAGGTGCTTTATGTAATAACGGTTAATATGTTTACCGAATATCATTTTTTACCTTTCCGTCAGATAATGGTGGCAAAACAACGTTCCGCCACCATTGAAGCGTTTATACCACGAATTAGTCAATTCGTTGGATTGGGTTTATAAGAATTTTTGCGAGGGATTTGAAGCCGTATTGTCATACGGCGATTGACCGAGTCGATGATTCGGCGCAGTATTTCGCGAATTTATGCGGGGTTGGTTTTGATAAATTTGTGAAAGACAAGTCGCAAGCAAGCGAGGGATTTGAAGCCGTATTGTTATACGGCGATTGACCGAGTCGATGCTTCGGCGCAGTATTTCGCGAATTTATGAAACCAAATGGATTGCAAAACCGCATACCTCTTCTTTGAAGTACACAAACTTCGGCTTGCCGGTTTTGTCATCGTATGTTATTGTTGATTCGTCAAATTCAAAGCCCATTCTCTTGAAGTATGCCATGGCTCTGTCTACGAAGTTGGTTTTAATTCCTATGTGACCGCATTTGCCGGGGCCTTTTGAGTGCATAAACTCAAATTCGTCGCCTGCAAAGGTGGATTTTGAGGTCTCGCGGTTCGTAAGGCCAAACATAGCCTCAAAGAGCTTTGCTCCGCGAACCCCTTCCTCTTTGTTTTCACTGTTTATGCCAATATGCTTAAATTCAAGGCCGAGCATTACCTTTACGGCATTTTTTGTAAGGGCGGTGATTTCAGCCCAATTCTTCGCTTTTACAAGGTCATCCTTAACCATAAACGAGCCACCGCAAGCGATGATTTTATTAAACTTCAAGTATTCGAGAAGATTGTCTGCGCTTATACCGCCTGTGGGCATAAATTTGAGCTGTCCATAGGGAGCAGCCATTGCTTTAAGCATTTTAAGGCCGCCTGCCGCTTCTGCGGGGAAAAATTTTACAGTCGAGAGACCGAGCTCCAACGCCACTTCAACGTCCGAGGGATTTGAGCAGCCGGGGAGCATAGGAATTCCTTTGGAGAGTGCGTACGCCGTAACCTTAGGATTGAGGCCGGGAGAAACGAGGAATTTTGCGCCTGCCTCGATAGCCTTATCAACCTGCTCGGTTGTTAAGACCGTTCCCGCGCCTACAAGCATATCGGGGTATGCTTTTGTGATGTTCTTGATTGCTTCTGCCGCTGCGGCTGTTCTGAACGTGATTTCTGCCGCCGGAAGTCCGCCGTCAATCAGGGCTTTTGCCAGTGGAACTGCGTCAAGCGGATTTTCAATTTTAATTACGGGAATCAGTCCTATGGAATAGAGTTCGTCCATTATTTTGCTCATAACTTTTTCTCCTAAAATATGTTTTATATGTAAAATTATACTACATCTTCACCATACTTCAAATTGCAAATATTGCCCTCTATATTGCAAATATAGCACTATTTATGATTTTCGGCCAAAATGGTGATTGACAGACGGATTTTTCGGGTGTATAATTATTCTAATAAATTAGAATTGGAGAACACTTGTGAAGAAGGTTGCAGTTTATACGAAGGACAAATATCTTTTTCAAAAGATATTGCTCGACCTGCTCGGCGAGTACGAATGTATAATTTTGGAAAACGGGGACAAGCCCTCAATGTGTCAATACGAAATCTGGGACGTTGACACTATGGGGGAGAATGACGGCGGAAAAATTACGGTCAGTCTCGGCGCAAATTCGCATATTTCCCGCCCTTTTTCTGTCGGATACATCAAAAAGGTACTGGAAAACACCGAGGCTGTGGCGAAAATAATCTGTGACGAAAAGCTAAGAACCATACGTTTTAAAAATCGAATAATCCAGTTGACGGAAATAGAGTTTTCTCTGTTTTTTGCTTTGGCAAAAAGAGAGGGAGAATGGGTGGAACGCAGACTTTTGCTGGACGAGGTTTGGGGCAGAGATACCGACGGAACGCTGCTCAACGTTTACATACACTATCTGCGTGAAAAGCTCGAATGCGAGGGCGAAAAGGTTATCATTTCCTCTCGAAAATTCGGTTATAAAATCGACGAAAGATTTTTTAAAAAAGGAGGGGCAGAATGATCAGACTGATTGAAGGCGGATTTTATTCGGACGTCAAGGGCAAAATTTTGGCGGAAATTAAAGCGATAACCGAAAACAAGAAACAGTGCTTTCTTATTGTTCCTGAACAGCAGACTCTGCTCTCCGAAGGAGAAATGGCAAAGGAATTGCCAAGCTTTGCGCCGTTATTTTTTGAGGCTACAAACTTTACGAGATTTGCAAACACGGTTTTCAGAAATCTCGGCGGAGTGGCGAAGGAATTTATAGACAGAACCAAAAGAATGTTGATTATGTGGCAGACTCTGTCCACTCTTTCCCCTGCCCTGAATATGACCGAAAAGAGTAAAGAAATTAACACGGGTATGGTGGATAAAGCAATTTCTGCTATGGTAAAAATGCAGAGCGCATCTATTGAAGCGGAGAATTTGAACGAGGTTTTGAATAGCAAAATTCTCGCAAGCAACAATCGTCTCAAAGCTAAAATCAAGGATTTGTCCCTGATTATGACACTCTACAAAAAGACCTTGAAGGAGAAGTACGACGTTGCATTTGATGAGCTGACAACGCTCTGCCTCGCTCTCGAGGAAAAACCCGATTATCTCCGTGACTGCGAGATTTTTATAGAAGGATTTACCTCATTCACCGAGCCTCAGTACAAGTTGATTTCCACACTTGCAAAGCGGGCAAAGGTCAATGTCGCCCTGACAATTCCAAAACTGCTCTCCGACTCTCCCGAATACACCGAGGCCAAGCTGTCGCGCGAGAGAATCAAGCAGATTGCGAAACGGGCAAATATCGAAATAAAGCTGACACGCGTTGACGGAATACGCCAAGGCGTTTCCCCTGCGATTTACGAAATCGGCTCGCTTTTGTGGCACAGCTTTTCAAGCGTAGACTACTCCGCTTACAGTGAAGAGGAAAAAAATGCGGTGCGGATTTTCGAGGGCAAAAGCCCGTATGAAGCCTGTCAGTTTATAGGCGCGGATATCAAGCGAAGGGTTATGAAGGGGGCGAGATACAGCGACTTTGCGATTATTGCAAGAGATGCAAACGACTATGCGGGAATTTTGACTTCCACGCTTTCAAGCTATGAGGTTCCTCACTTTATTTCAAAATCAAAAGACGCATCGAGCTTTGAGGCCGTAAAGCTCATAAACAGCGCCTACCGAGTAATTTTCGGAGATTTTGCGCGCGATGATGTAATTTCCTATACAAAATGCTCACTTTGCGGCATTAGTAGGGAGGCGTGTGACGAATTTGAGGAATACACTTACAAATGGGACATCACAAAACGGCGTTTTTACGACGGGCTTTTGTGGAATATGTCACCAAGGGGGCTCGAGGTTTCAGACGAGGGAGACAGGGAGATTTTGCTCTCTATTGATGCCACGAAAAAGGCAGTTATCACTCCTCTGACGGATTTCAAGGAGGCGATTTCAAAATGTGAGAACGCAAAGGAACATTCGCTCGCGCTTTTTGAATTTATGCAAAAAATAGGCCTTGAAAAAGCTATCAAAAGGCAAAGCGAGGAGCTTTTCCAAATCGGCGAGGTCTCCTTATCAGAGGATAACGAGCGACTGTGGAAGGTTATTTGCGACTGCCTGGACACTATATGCGACACGGTAGGCGATTTGCCCTGTACAAAAGAGGGGTATCTCAACCTTTTGACGATTGCTTTTTCCTCGGCAAAATTATCGAAAATTCCTGCATATCTTGATGAGGTGACTATCGGAAGCGCTGATATGATACGTCTCTCGGGTAAGAGACACGTCTACATTATCGGGGTAAACAGCGGTGAATTTCCGAGAAACGTGGGAGACGGAGCCTACTTCACCGAGCGGGAAAAGCTGACTCTCTCAAATCTCGGCCTGTCTATTACTCCCGAGAATGAAATCGAATACGCTAAGGAGCTTTTCGCCTTTTCGAGAGCGTTCTCATACGCGGGTGAATCGGTTACATTAATATATAATAATACAAAACAGGACTTTTCAAAGAGCGAGAGGTCGCAAATTATTGATAGAATTGTCGAGATTTGCGGCGGCGAATTAAAGGTTCAAAGTATATCGGACTTGCCTGTAGGCGACCTCATTTATACAAAAAAAAGCGCTCTCCTTGCGCTTAACAGAATGAAACAGGCCGATTTTGACAGTATTTCCACACTTTTTTGCGGTGTTGACGAAAGCCGGCTCATATCGCAAATAAATCAGAGTATAGAAAACTCGCAGTTATCGCTCTCCAAGGAGTCGCTCGATGAGATTTACCCGAGCGCGTTAAGGCTCTCGCAGTCGAGGCTTGAAAAATACAACAACTGCCCGTTTGCCTATTTCTGCGAGTACAATTTAGGACTCAAAGCGGTGGAAAAGGCAAAATTTGATGCGAGAAACATCGGCTCGTTTATACACTCGATTTTGGAGAATTTCTTCAAAGAGGTCAAGGAAAGCAATCTGAATATTGGTGAAATTACGGCAGAAAGAAAAAAAGAAATGGTATTCAGACACGCCAAAAACTATCTTGACGCAGTTATGAATGACGGTCTTGGCGATGCGGCAAGAGCGGAGGTTATGCTCAACCGTCTGACACGGGCGAGTCTGCCTGTTATTGACGGACTTTGCAGAGAATTTGAGGGATCGAGCTATATTCCAACCTACTTTGAACTGCAAATAGGAAAGAGCAAAAGCGATAATTCCCCTGCCCCTCTCTCCTACAAGACGGCGTCGGGACGCGAGGTCTACGTTGCGGGAATAATCGACCGCGTTGATACCTTCAAGTCGGGAGAGGACGTCTACGTCAGAGTTGCGGACTATAAAACAGGTCAAAAGGAATTCAAGCCGAGCGACCTTGACGAAGGCGAGAACCTGCAAATGTTCTTATACCTCAGGGCGATTTGCGACACTAAAAACGAAAAATTCCGCCGTGATATCGGTGTATCCGAAAACGGAAGGCTCATACCCGCGGGTGTTATTTACGTTAAGACAGACCTTGGCGATATTACAATATCGACACCCGACGAAGATGAAGCGTTAAAGGCGTTTAACAAAAAGCAATCCAGAAAGGGTATGCTGCTTGACGATGCGGTAAGCATAAATGCAATGCACAAGGACTACATTCCCGTAAAATACACCTCAAATGGCGAGGTAACGAAGGCCACAAGTGATAATTTATACACCTACGAGGAGTGGGAAGACATATCGAAAAGGGTGGAAAAATCGGTTTGTAAAATTGCTGACGGAATGCAAAGCGGAATAATTAACTCCACACCCAAGACTAAGAAAAACCAATCGCCGTGCGATTATTGTAATTACAAAATGATATGCAGGAGAGGGCTGGTGCATTTGGGTGAAAACTAAAATGACAAAGTTTAGATAATTAAATTAACAAGGTTGAAATTCTTCTGAATTTCTCCAAGAAATTTATAGTCATTTTCTATCTCCGTTTGCTTCCTCTCGGCGTATGTCTATACGCCTTCGGGGCGCAGAACGAAGATTTTCCCTCCAAATCCCC
>JAZUPQ010000062.1:0-18242 GCA_045605265.1 Eubacteriales bacterium
GGATAAATCGTATTCACGATGAAATCCCACTTGCGTGGGATGAAATCCGCCTCGACGGCGGGTGGGTGGATTTAATTTCATCCAAGCATTGCTTGGATTTCATCTGCCTGTGGCAGATTTCATCGCGTAGCGATTTCATTCTTGATTTTATTTTGAATTTATGTTACACTTACACCAAGAGGTGATTATTATGTCAGAAAACATGCTCGCAGATTTATCTATGAATTTTGCAGTCAAAATATTAAAAATGACCGACGGTATAAAAGGACATTATTCCCTTGTAAATCAGCTAGAGCGTAGTGCGACATCTATTGGGGCGAATTTACGAGAGGCAAAATATGCTCATAGCAAGGCGGATTTTATATCCAAGCTTCAAATTGCATTAAAAGAATGCTATGAAACGGAATATTGGCTCGAGCTTATGCAAAAGTCAGAAATTTTCACTGAAGATATTGTAAAAACACTCTTACACGATTGCGGTGCTATCAGAAGAATGTTGATTTCTTCAATTAACACTACAAAGACTAATATGAGTGATTAATATTACTCTCAAAGAAAACGCACCTTTACCATCAGGTAGAGGTGCGTTTTGTTTTTCACCAGCCGTTTTGACAGTCCGAAAGGAAGACCTCTGCGTTTGTTCCGTAGAATATATCGTCTCGCCCGGACAGGAGCTTACAAATCTTCTCAAATCTATCCCAGCTGTCGTCATAATCGAACTCGTAGGAATGCCCCCATACGTAAAAAATCGAGGGCTCTGCGGCTTTTAAATCAACGAATTCCTTCGCCATTTTTTCAAAATGCTCAAACGAATTGTGATGAAGCGTCGGCTTTAATTTGTAGAGATTTTCCGGTAAATTGTAAACCAAAGTTTGCGATACATCTCTGGCGTAGCGGATTTTGGTGTTATTTTTTAAAAGCTCGGTTATTTTCATTTGGTCGCCCCCAAGACCGTAAGGATACGCCATTCCTACCACGTCGTAGCCAACCATTTTTGAAAGAGCGATTCTGTCGTCCTCTACCTCATTCACAATTTCCTCATCCGTAAGCTCCCACAGGCGAGGATGATTCACAGTATGCACTGCAACCTCGTGGTTTTTATATAAATCTTTAATTTCCTCTCTCGGTATTCTCGTGCCCGTTCCCATTTTTCCGGAATTTAGATTAAAGGTGCATTTCAGAGCGTACTTATCAAAAATTTCCACCAGCCGTCTGTCCTGAAATACTCCGTCGTCAAAGCTGAACGTCAATGCTTTCATTTTTTTGTTCATAGAGTTTTCCCTCATAAAATTCTGTTAATTTCAATTCACTCAAAGTTTATCACATAAAAATCAAAAAGTCAAGGAAACCGATTGATTTTATCGATTTTGTATGTTAGAATAATGGTGAGAAATTTTCAGGAGAAAAGATATGGAAAGTTTAGAACCGAAAAAGTTAGCTTTAATACGGATTTTACAGATTTTGGAGAAACACACCGATATCGATCACCCTCTGACTCAGGATAAAATCCTCTCTCTTTTAGAGGAGGAGTACGGAATCACTGTGGAGAGGAAGGCTATCGGAAGAAACATCTCACTGCTGTGCGAGGCGGGCTATGACATCGTCGTCACCTCCAAGGGTTCGTATCTGGCGGAAAGGACTTTTGAGGACTCCGAGCTCCGTCTGCTAATCGACGGCGTTCTTTCCAGCAAGCACATTACCACAAAACATTCAAAAGACCTCATCGCCAAGCTCTCTTCCCTCTCAAATAAATATTTCAGCAAGCATATAAAGAACATTTATAGCATCAACGATTGGAACAAAACGGAAAACGCGGGAGTCTTCTTCATCATTGATATCGTGGACGAGGCGATTTCAGAGGGCAAAATGGTAGAGTATGATTTTAACAAATACGGTCAGGATAAAGCCCTGCACAAATCCTCTTTCCAAAGAGTGAGCCCATACCAACTCATACTGCATAATCAGAGATATTATCTGATGGGGTACAGCTCATATTGGAAGCACATGGTTTATCACCGACTCGACCACATTACAAACATAAGAGTCAGCGACAGAGACGCCATTAAAATCAATGAAATAGACGGATACGAGAACGGAATAAATTATCAAAATATTACCACATCTATGCCTTATATGTTCTCGGATACCCCGGAGCGTGTAACATTTCTCATAGATGAAAAGGCGATAGACCACGCGATTGATTGGTTCGGAAAATCCATTGAAATTGAAAATTCCGGCGTAGAGGGCAAACTGAAAATCAGCCTTTCCACAAGTCCCTCCGCTATGCTTTATTGGTCGCTTCAATTTGCCGAAAAGGTGGAAATTCTCTCCCCTCTTTCTCTGCGTGAAAGAGTTTTGGAAGCGCTTGAAAACGCTGTTAAAAAATATAAAGGGTAGCTCGGATTTTCGAGCTACCCTTTCGCGTCCTGTATCAAACGTGGTGTAAAATCCGGGAATGTTACCTGCCATTATTAATTCGTAACCGAGCTTCTTGAATTCGTTAGCCATAAATTCAGATGAAGCGTACTCGCGGTAGCACGTCTCGGAATTTTCCCATAACAGTCTACAATATTTTCAAATTTTTATCAATCTGAACACCTGTTCTGCGGTGTTAAACAGATTTTTATAAGCATTGTTTTTATCGAGCGCTTCTTCAAGAGTCGTAACCTCACGCATAATTGGAAAAAACGCATCAATGCCGTGCTCGTTGCACACGCTTGCGCCGTCGGTAACACAGCCCGAAAATGCGATTACGGGCTTGTTGTATTTTTTTGCAAGCCTTGCTACGCCGATTGGAGCTTTGCCCATAATCGTTTGAGAGTCAAGGCGTCCCTCTCCCGTTACGACGAGGTCTGCATTTTTGATATAATCTTCAAGCTTTATTTCTTCTAAAATGATTTTTACGCCCGGTTCAAGAACCGCGTTCGTGTAGCAAAGAAAGGCGAAGCCAAGGCCTCCCGCCGCACCTGTTCCCTCTGCGTTCATATCCGCTTTTGGCAAAATTTTACCCGAAAGAACAGCGTAGTTTTCAAGCCAGGCATCCATATTCTTTATCATTTCGGGCGTCGCGCCCTTTTGAGGACCGAAAACCGCGCTGCAACCGTTCTCGCCGCAAAGCGTGTTTTTAACGTCGCAGGCGATTCTGAAATCACATTCTTTGAGCAACGGGTGTACGTTTTCGAGGGAAATTTCGGAGAGCTTTTCAAGTCCGCCCGCACCGAGCGGAATAGGGTTTCCGTTTTTATCGAGGAAGGCGTACCCAAGAGCCGTAAGCATACCTACGCCGCCGTCGTTGGTGGCGCTACCCCCAATGCCGATTACAAAATGCCGAACCCCTTTTGATATGGCGTCCAAAATCATCTCGCCCACGCCGTACGTAGTCGTCTTGATTGGATTTCGCTCCTCTTGTGAAATAAGAGTTATGCCCGCCGCCGCAGACATTTCCATAATCGCGGTGTTTTTTTCTCGCAAAATGCAATATTTTGCAAACAAATCTTTGCATAACGGGCCTTTAACGCGAGTCTTTACCAGCTCACCGCCGAGTCCGAAACACATAGCTTCAACCGTCCCCTCTCCGCCGTCGGCCATAGGTAAAACCTTTACGTCTGCATCGCTATGTATTTTCAAAATCGCCTCCCGCACCGCATTTCCCGCCTCTATGGACGAGAGACTTCCTTTAAAAGAATCAATGGCTACTACAACGTTCATTCCAATTCCCCCCAAAAAAATTTACTTTTACATTATACCATAGAAATATAAAATATTCAAGGTCGGGCGCTATTTTTCTTCTCTTTCCGAGAGAAAGCCGTGAAATAGTTTGTTTTTCAAAAAGTACAACTTTTTTGCCTGCGTTTTTTATAAATCAACTTGACAGCAGGGACTACTAATTGTATAATAAAGATATATCTTTTATGGGAAGTGCTTTTATGTTAAAAATTCACAAAATCAAGCCTTTTGGAGCGGTACCAAACGAGCAGCAAATTTATCATATGAATCTTGAAAAAAAGGCGTTTTTTCATTTCGGGCCCAACACCTTTACAAATCTCGAATGGGGCAACGGAGACGAAAGCGCGTCGGTTTTCAATCCCGTCGGCGTTGACACAGACCAATGGATCAGAACGGTCAAGGAAGCCGGCTTCAAAATGGCTATTCTCACGGTTAAACATCACGACGGCTTTTGCCTTTGGCCAAGCGAGTTCACCGAGCAATCCGTAAAAAACAGCCCCTACAAGAACGGAAAGGGCGACATCGTAAGGGAGTTTACCGACTCTTGTCACAAATACGGAATCAGAGTGGGTATTTACTTCTCGCCTTGGGACAGGCACTCTAAATATTGGGGCACGGCTGAATACAGCGACTATTATGCAAATCAGCTACGCGAGCTCGTGACGAATTACGGCCGAATCGACGAGGTTTGGTGGGACGGCGCGGGAAGCAGCGAGACGGTTTATAATTGGAAAATGTGGCACGATATAATTATGGAAAATCAACCGAACGCATTGATGTACGGTTCGTTTGGGGCTACAGATTACGTAAGTCTGCGTTGGGTTGGTAACGAAACGGGATATGCGAGTACCACACACTACGCTTCCATTGATGCTGTCTCTCTGCGCAAAGAAATCAAAAACGATTTGAATATGGGTAAAATAGGCGGTGAAAGATACATTCCCGCAGAGGTTGACGTATCAATCCGTCCGGGTTGGTTCTACCACAAATCTCAATCCGAAATGGTGAAAAGTCCAAGAGAGCTCGATAATCTCTATTTCAATTCGATAGGCAGAAACGCTATCCTGCTCCTCAACTTCCCTCCTAACCGAAACGGTGTCATCGAGGAGCTTGACGCGACGAGAGCGATAGAATCCCATAAGCGTATAAGTAAAATGCTCGAAAACAATTTGGCAAAGGGCGCAAAGGTCACGGCAAAAAGCGTTTATTCGGAAGAAACAAGGCCCGAAAACGTCACCGACGGAAGCTACGACAGCTTCTATGCGGCAAGTGAGAATGAAAAAAACGCAGAATTGCTCATTACCTTGAACGAAGAAACAAGCTTCAACGTATTTGAAATTTCGGAAGTATTCGAGCTTGGAGAAAGGGTTACAAGCTTCGCGCTTTACAATGGGGACAGCGGAAAGCTCATCGCCGAGGGAACTTCAATAGGCAGAAAGAAAATACTCAGATTTTCAACCGAGACGGCAAAAAATCTGAGAGTTGTAATCAACGCTCTCACTATGCCAACCGTAAGAAGTATTGCCTTGTACAGTTATGAAGCTCCTCCCGAAATAGAGGGCTACAAGCCTCAGGGCAACCTGCTCTATATGGACGGAGCAAACGTTGAATATCTTTCGGACAGAGAGGTTGTACTCTCCTTTGGCGGAATTTACGAGTATAATATTATAAGCTGTTCTACGAAGGAAAAAGCAAATTACGAGGTTTTTGCCTTTGACGGCAGTAAGTATTACTCGATTTTTAAAGGTGAAAAATTGCCTGGCGGAAGGTCAATTCGGGTGGAAAATGTAAAGGATAGTTATCAATTAAAGATAGTTTCCGATGTTCCGTTTGACGAAAAGGATACCTTCTCAGTTTCTCTGCACCACTCTTAATAACACAAAAAGGCAGGGGGCAAATTTGCTCCCGCCTTTTTCTTTATTTTACTTTTTATAGTTCCATTCAACCGGTCTGTTATCATAGTTCCAATTTGAGTACCAATTACTCGGCTGTGATTGAGCCTCGCAATAGATTGTCAGCATGGGACAGTATGAAAAGGCACTACCCATAACCAGCTCGACGTTTTTGCCGATCACTATGCCCTCGAGAGAAAGGCAACGGTAGAATGACAGTGTTCCGATGGTTGTAAGAGATTCGGGAAGGTTGATGCTTTCAAGTCTTATGCACATGTAGAAAGCGCTGCTACCTATCTCGGTCACGGTTTCCGGAAGTATTATACTCTTGATGTTTTCAGCACCGCTGAAAGCATAAGCGCCTATTTGTGTCGTGCCTTGGGCGACGGCATAGATTTCATTACTTCTTGCTATCATATACTGTACCAAAACCGTTCCGTCTTTGGAGTAGAGGTGACCGTCAAGAGATTTGAAGCTTTCGTTGTTTATGTCAACGAATATGTTCTCCAAGGCGTGACAGTTAGAGAATGCGCCTTCGCCTATTGAGGTTACGCTATCCGGTATAAGTACGCTTACGAGTTTTGAGCAATTTCTGAATGCTCTTTGCTGAATCTCGGTAATGCCCGAAGGAATCAAAATGCTTTCAATATGGCATCCCTCAAAAGCAAAAGCTGCTATTTGCGTTACAGGATAGCTTTCACCCTTGTAAACGATGCTTGGATGAATTACAACATCGCCTGCAAGCGTTTTGCTTTGTTGAACGACGATTGCGGTTCCGTCCTTTATTGCGTATTTTACGGAATCGATCACGGTATAAGCATATCCGCCTGCGTCAACACTGTTGTTTTTGCAGTCCCATATTACATTCACCTTGTCATCGTTATACTGATAATTCCAACTGCTATCCCAACCTGCAGGCTTGCTCGCTATCTCGCAGTTAATTGTCAAGCCGCGACAGGAATTAAACGCATAAGAGCCTATGGTGGTTACAGAGCTTGGAATTGTTATAGAGTCAATTATCGAGCAGTTCTTAAAGGCTTGTTTAAGTATAGTGGTTACCGCGTATTCGCTTCCGTTATATTCGATAATTTCAGGTATAACAAGACTTCCGCTTGCGTTGGGGGCGTACGTCACCACTGATGCTACACCGTCCTTCAATTTATACTTTAAGGAGTCAAAAGTTACATATATATAACCGTCGCTGGCAACGTCGTTATTTTTGCAATTCCATACGACAGGACAACCTGTTCTGTTCCAGGAATACGTCCAGCCGCTCGGCTTTGAAGCAGACTCACAATAAATCGTCAAGTAGCCGCAAGTGACGAACGCATCATAATCCACAGTAGTAACGCTGCTTGGAATTATCACACTTTCCAAGCCGGTACACTGACCGAACGCATCATGCCCGATTGCCTTAACAGTGTTGGGGATTACAATTTTTGAAAGATTCTTGCCGTACGCAAAGGCGGAGCTTTGTATAACCTCAACGCCTTCGGGAATTGTGAATACGGAAGAATTCTTGCCAACAGCGTAGGCGATCAGTGTCTTGCCGTCTCTGCTATACATATTTCCGTCCACCGATTTGTAATACGGATTGTTTTCATCAACTAATATGCTTTGCAGGTTCGGACAGTTCATAAAGATATCAAGTCCTATATTTGCGACGCTTTGAGGAATAGATACACTCTTCAAGTTTGCGTTTAGGGTAAACGCTCCGTAATTAATGTTCTGTACACCCTCCTGAATAATAACGTTTTCAAGATTATTAGAGGAATCAAACGCAGAAACGCCTATGGATTTAACGTGAGACGGAACGGTAAATACTGTGTCCGGTCTTCCCGATGCATACTTTAAGAGAGTTTCTCCGTTTTTGGTGTAGAGGCTTCCGTTTACCGTCTTGAAGTTCGCGTTGTTTTCATCAATGTAAATTCTTTCGAGCGCGGAGCAGCCATCGAATACTTGGGTTGCTATTGCTTCAATTTGGCTGTTTTCGGCAAAGATGACTTCTTTCAGTTCGTAACAGCCCAAAAATGCTGTGCTTCCTATCGTTTTAACACTTGAAGGAATTACAATTTCGGTAATTGAGCTACAATTCCAAAATGCCGAGTTGGATATCAGCGTTATTCCCTCGGGAATAGTTATGCTGACAATTTCCGATTCGTATTGTAACGCCGATTCTCCGATTTCCTTTACAGGAAGCCCGTTATATTTCGGTGGAATTGAAAGTTTGGTATCGGTACAAGTACCTATTCCCGAAAGTATATAGTAGGTTTCATCCTGTGAAAGCGTGAAGTCAAGTCCCGCCGAATAGCAGGGTTTAAGGCAAACGTTGCAGTTGCCCTCCTCGTCGCTGTCGTGTCCAAATGCGGGTATTTTAGTTGTATTTTGCTGTTGACAATTAGTACACACTTCCGTTTTATAGCCGTCCTCGGTGCAGCTTGCATCCTTTTCGCCAAACAAAACGAAGTCGTGACCTATTGCAGACGTATAATCACTCTGATAAACATCTCCGCAAGGACAGCTGTGAAGAACGTATCCCTGCTCCTCGCAAGTTGCGGGAATTACGGAGTCAACGTACTCGTGAGCGGTTAATTTGGGAATGTACAAAATTCTTGCCAACGTGCAGTAAGTACAAGTATAGATATCTATACCCTTTTCATAGTGTGTCGCTTCCTTCAAGGTGTAAGCGTGAGTCCATAAATGCTGCACGGTTTCCTTAGTGCCGTCGGTGTAAGTGATAACAATGTTTCCGTCGGCGTCTAGTTCGGTCTTTTCAATTCCGACACCCTGCTCACCCTGTGGGCCTTGTTCGCCCTGTTCGCCTTGCGGGCCTTGCTCACCCGGTTTACCCGGCTCGCCCTGTGGGCCTTGTTCGCCCTGCTCACCTTGCGGGCCTTGCTCACCCGGTTTGCCCGGCTCGCCCTGTGGGCCTTGTTCGCCCTGCTCACCCTGTGGGCCTTGCTCACCCGGTTTGCCCGGCTCGCCCTGTGGGCCTTGTTCGCCCTGCTCACCTTGCGGGCCTTGCTCACCCTGCTCACCTTGTGGGCCTTGCTCACCCTGTTCGCCTTGTGGGCCTTGCTCACCCTGTTCGCCTTGTGGGCCTTGCTCACCTTGTGGGCCCTGCTCACCTTGTTCGCCTTGTGGGCCCTGCTCACCCTGCGGGCCTTGCTCGCCTTGCTCACCCTTTATATATTCGAGCCATTCTTCGTAAGTTAGCGGTTCTTTGTTTTGTTTTTCGCTGTACCTTACGTACATATCATAAACTTCTCTTAATTCAACTATTTCTTCCGAAACATCGTCGTCAGAGTTTTGGTTGTCGTTCTCACTGTTGTTGTTTTGAAAATCTTCGATAAACTGTTCCAATTCTTCACATGAAACAAGCGCGAAAACCAAAACATACGCCAGTATTAAAAATAATAATTTTTTCATACGCGCCTCCAAAAAATTTGATTGGGATAAAATTATTATACATTAATTCAAATATAATTTCAATGGTTTTGAATAAAATATTAACACAAACACATCAGCGCGGCGTCCGCTTGTGACGCCGCGCTTAAAAATTTTCCTGTTACAGAAGGCTTTAAATTAAACAATCCAAGAGAGCTTAACGTGTTTTCTATCCACGGTGTACGAGAAGTAGAGCTTTCCGTCCGCACCGTATTCAACGAAGGGATAGAAGCAGCTCTCGTGCATTTTTGCTTGCATTACACATTCGCTGTTCTCAAAGTTCTTTCGGTCTACTCTCACAACGCCTATATGCTCTCTGTCTATGGGCGCGTGGAACACATAAAGCTCGTCGTTATAGAGTATAAAATCGGCTCTCGACTGCGAGTCCTCCACCAAAATGGGCTTTTGCCATTTCATCGTGTTAAGGTCAAGATAGGTCAAAAATCCGTATGGGGATTCAAATTGCTGTCTTACAAAGTAGTAGCACTTGTCGTCTATTACGTACACGGCGTTTTCCCACATTGAATCATTTGTAAAATCGGGCATAGAAACGTATTCCCAATTAACAAAGTCCGAGCTTTTCATTATGAAGTTCATATCGCCCGAATATGCGCCCGTGTAATAAACACGAACTCCGTTTTCAACTCTATACGAGCATTTTTGCATAATGCCGATGTCGGCGAACATCTTTTTGTAGCCTATACCCGTTTCGGTAAACACGCGTTGAATTTCGGAAAATGAAAAATCTATTTTTTCGCCCTTTACGGTTAGTGTGTTGATGAAAATATCGCCGAGAGTCTTTGTCTTTACGTCAAAGGTGCGATAGAGTCTGTAATAGTCCCCCGAAAGCTTTGCAGTCCACATAAGATAGAGGGTTTCATTGTTATCATGCATTAAAATCGTATCGTAAACGCAATCTACGTTTTTATCTCCGTATTTGTCTTTTGCGCTCTGCAAATCAAGGTAGGTAATTTCGCTTGGGTTTTCAAGACTGCAATAGGCAAGTCTCGCTATTTGAAAATCCGGGTCTTCGGTCGGACTTTTAGGGTTTGCGTAATAGGTCACATAGGCTACTCCGTCGATGATGGCAAAGGTAGTTACGTGAACCATTTGGTCTCCTTCTTTTTTAAAATCGGCGATAAAATTATCGCGGATTCTGTCAGCGAAGGCATTTCCGTTTTTTATGGCCTCTGCGCTTGCATCCTTGCTTATGATTTTCAAGTAATCTTCAATGGGCGCTCCCGGGATTATTTTGTCGTTTTCCGTGTTTCTCATTTTTGCTCTGCTCCTTTTGTTTTGATTGAATTAATGAAATCTTTTGTGAAATAAAACAGAATTGAGATGATTGATATGCTCTCGTTGGCAACGCCTATCCAAGAGGAAACGAGAATATCGTATATTAAGAAGCTTATGCACACGGGAATTGTGATAAGCTTGGTAATTTTGGGATTTTTAAACCAAAGAGATACCGTCACAAAGGTTGACGCGGCTATCGGAATTATATTGATTGGTTGCTTGAAGGTGTAAATTCCAACCGCCCAATTAAGCAGTATGAAAGCTATCGGCAGATATTTTGAATCAGCCCATTTGAACTTTCCGCGGTTCAAAAATATCAATTCTCTGAATATTCCGATAAAGTTCGGCACGACTCCTCCGAGAGCGCCGAGACAAAGATAATGTCCTACCCAGGAAATGTCGGCTAAAAGCTTACAAAGAAGCAATCTCTCCCTCTTCTTTTGCTGGTATATCAAAAAGAAGAGCAGCATAGCCAATACACCGAAAATCCAAGAAAAAACTATTCGCAGCAATTAATTATCCTCCTCGCCTTGAAAAAATAATATTATTGTGCTACAATCATTATATAACACTATATTTGCAAAAGCAATATACAATATTTGTTAAAAATAACACTATATTGACAAAGGATTAAAAAATGTTGGAGACACGGTACGAGGAATACAGGGGCGGAGAGGATAAAATACCCTTTATCGCTCATTTTGAAATAGACAGAAATGAGTTTTCTTTCAGCAAAGAGGCGAATTGGCACGAAAACTTAGAGATTGAATATATCGAAAGCGGGTCAGGATTTGTAATTATTGACGGAATTAGATTTGAGGTTTCAAGCGGGGACGTTATAATTATAAATTCAAACTCAATTCACTACACGGGAACGCTTGGCGAGATGATATACAGCTGCATAATTATGGACTCAAAATTCTGTCTTGATAACGATATCAACCATAATCTTTTACGTTTTGAGATAATTCCCAAAAACACGGATCCGGCCGGCATTTTTAGAAAAATCAAAGAGGCTTACAACCAAAATACACCAACCCGTGTAGCAAAATGCAGAATTTTATCGGGTGAGCTGCTGCTTGAGCTTTTCCAAAATCATCTCGCAGAAGAATTGCATGTCGGCAAAAATCCCGACTTTCTACTGATTCGGGGAGCGCTGAAATATATAAGGGAAAACTTCAATCGAAAAATCACCTTGCAGGAGCTGTCGCGAGTTATGCTCGTAGGTAAGTTCACCCTCTCCAGAAAATTCAAGGCTCTCGTCGGAAAAACCGTAATCGACTATACAAACTATTACAGAATTCTGAGGGCAGCCGAGCTGATACAAAACGGAGAGCAGATAAACGCCGCGGCAGGTATGTGCGGCTTCAATAATATGTCCTTCTTTACAAAGACCTTCAAAAAATACACGGGAAAATTGCCAAGCGAGGCTAAAAGAGGCTGAAAAACAAAAAACGGAGACGTCGAGTATTTTCTCGATATCTCCGTTTTTATTTCGGTTTTCTTAAAATTAATCTTTATAAGGTGTCTATATACCCCTTCAAAAGCTCCATTCCCTTTTCGACATTTGCTCGCGCAGTGGCGAGATTTATTCTGAGAAAACGCCTTCCCGTCTCTCCGTATTGAACGCCGCCTGCGACAAAAAGTCCGGTTTTTTCTCGCAGGTCATTGGCAAATTCGGAGGAATTCTCGGTGTAGGCGGATACGTCAAGCCACAAAAGATAGGTAGCATCGGACTTTATCGCGTGGCATTTTGGCATATTCTTCTCTATATATTTTTCGGCGAATTTACGGGTTTCAAAGAGGTATTCTCTGACCTCTTCAAGCCAATCGCGGCTCTCATTGTAGGCGGCGATTGAGGCTGCCATGGCAAAAATATTGGGCTCGCCGACTTCATCGGTGTTTATACCTCTCCAAGCGCGGTGATAAAGCAAGGGATTTTTGGAGTATACCGCTGCTGCGTGTATTCCCGCAAGGTTAAAGGCCTTAGAAGCGGATACGCAGGTGACGCTTATATTTTCGCAAATCTCATTCACGGACGCGAAGGGGACATACTCCTTACCCGGCTCGGTAATAGCGCCGTGAATTTCATCGCTGACTACCGTTACGTTGTATTTTGCGCAAAGCTCGCCAATTTTTGCAAGAGTTTCTCTGTCCCATATTTTTCCTATCGGATTATGCGGATTACACAAAATCATAAGGGTGGTTTGCTTATCCGATAATTTTTCTTCCAGGTCGGCAAAATCAATAGAATATTCTCCGTTTTTGTAAATCAAATCATTGGAAATCACGACTCTGCCGTTATTTAGAATACAGTTATAAAAAATGTTGTAGACGGGGGCTTGTATAAGCACCTTTTCGGCAGGAGTTGTCAGTTTTCTTACAAGAGAGGAAATCGCTCCCACCACGCTCGTGCAAAAGCAAATCCGATCTTCCTCCATAAAGTAACCGTATCTTTCCTTCCAGAATGAAGAAACCGCCCTGAAATATTCGTTTGGAGTGCTTGAATAACCGTAAATTCCGTGTCGCGCCACTCGGGTTACCGCCTCGACTATTTTCGGAGCGCACTCAAAGTCCATATCGGCAACCCACATTGGAAGCTCGTTTTCCTTCGCCTCGTCCCATTTTAATGAAAACATGCCTCTTCTGTCGGTCTGTTTATCAAAATTATATTTCATTCTTTTCATCTTCTTTATCAATAATTATTTGAGTTTTGCTGACGTCCACAAACTCGCTTTGCATTATAATTTCGCCAATTTCCTTCGCCTTGACTTTACCGCTTAAAATGTTTTTTACACTGTCAATTTTAGAATTGACTTCGGCGTTAACACGCGAAAATTCAAAAGCAAGATCGGTGTTTTCCAAAACACAGTTTTCAAGAATAAGGTGCTCCATATAACAAAAGCCTTGATTTGACTCAATTTTACAGTTCACAAACTTGACGTTAATCGAGTTCCAGCCTATATACTCACCTATTATCGTCGAGTCGTAAACCTCCACGTTTTCACAGTTCCAAAAGGAGTCCTTGGAATTCAAAACCGAGTTTTTTATGACTACGTTTCTCGCTCCGTCAAGGAAATAGTTGCCGTCGAGAACTATGTTCTCGCCATAGAAGTTTTCACACCCCATACCGCAGTAATCACCGACGATATGGGCGTTTTTTACTCTTACGTTTTTACAGTTCCAGAGGCTTTCAAGAGCGTTTTCCATATCGCAGTTTTCCAAATTGATACCTCTTGAACGGCGAAAGGTTTTCGGAGCGTCGATTTTGCAATTTTTCATCGTAATATCGTCGGTATACCAAATTCCCGAGCGAGCAGTCTCTTCAAGCAGACTGTCAGCTACCGTCACGTGAGCCGAGTACCAGATTGGATATTTCCATCTGAAAACGCAGTTTTTTACAGAGATGTCCGAGCACTCCTTCAACGGAGATTCGCCGTCCTCAAAAACCGAGTCGGTGACCTCTAAACCGTTTTTTGCATACAAGGCGCGCTCTCCTGTGAACACACCGTTTTTTAAAATTTCCATTTTTCCCTACTTTACAGATTTTATAAAATTTGAATTGATTTATCGTTCATATTCATAATCGCTGCCTTGTTGCAAGCGACCACTATCGATTTTTCTAAGACGATGTCCGAATGAGCATAGATAGAATCGAGTATATTGAAAGCTCCCAAATCCTCGCTTGACAAATATGGATTCCCGAAAGGGTGGTTGTGGGCTATGTAAATGATTTTCGCACCGCGCGCAATCGCCTTTTCCATAGTGAGACGGGGTATAATATTTGAGTAATTTACCGTACCCTCTCCAAAGCTGTCTATTGCAAGGAATCTGTGATTTTTATCAAAGCTCAGCATACACACACTCTCACGCGTTTTCGTATAAAACTTGGCCTTTAAAAGCGAAGCGATTTCGTCATCACCGTAGGATTTACCCGCCTTGAATCTCTCTGTTATTGCGCGGAGACACAGCTCTGTCATAATTTTGAAATATATGACTTTTTTAAGCTCTATATTCAAAAGAGTCGAGAGCGCAGCTTCACTCTGTGATAGAAAATGCTCTAAGTTAGGAGAGCGCAAGACTGCGCTTTCGAGATCGGACAGCTCCACGTCGGCAATAGAGCTTATGATTTGGTGGAGAACTTTGAGAAATTTCCGTCTTTCCTCGGTTTCCTCACCCTCATATCCGCAAAAGTCCTTCGCGCCAAACAGGGCGTTCCTTGAACGGCTCATTATTGGAGCGTACTCATTTTGACACACGATGAAATGCTCTATCACGCTTATGTTAATTCTCGCAAGACTGTCAACGACAAGTTTGTTCGTCTCGATATCACCCTCCGAGGCAAGAAGCGGCGGGTATGGGTGGCTGTGAGCGATTGCTACCGATGAGGCGCCGTTTTTGAGAGCGTAATCTATGAACCTTTGAGGACGAACCGCACCCGATTTGTAGTCGAGGTCGTAAAGCTTCTCAATATTAATTACTTTATTTTGATTGTCAAGGCTCATAAGAGCAACGCAATATCCGCTCTCACCCGAAAAGAAATCAACAAATAATTTTCCTATTTTGTGAAGATCGTCTCCGCGAGACCACAGTGTATTTTCGTTGCTGTCATTTTGTATCAAATGTGAAAGAGTTTTTGTAGCTTCCAAGACCTCGGCAAGCTTTTCACCGACGGAATTTATCTTTAAGAAATCTTCTTTTGAGGCTCTTAAAACGCCGTTAATGTCAACAAAGGTTTTCAAAATCAATTTAGACAAGGGGTTCGTATCCTTGCTTTTTACCTTGCTGTACAAAAGCATTTCAAGAAGTTCGTATGTTGCAAAAGCGGTCGGCCCCTGCTCCAAAAACTTATCATACATTCTCTTTCTGTGCCCTGAATGCAGCTTGTCACTCATTTGAAATACACACTCTTATCATAGTCTTTTTGTAATTCCTTTGGAATTTCCACCTCGTACCCTTGCGGTTTGGTAAACTCCAACATATTTATATTTTTTCCCATGGAGGAAAAGTTGGCTTCATACTCGGTAACAACATTCCCCTCGCTGTATTCACTGTGATGAAGGTCGCGAGTCATTTTGTCAAGCTCTATTCCCATAGAGGCGATTTCTTCAAGCGAAAAATCAAAAAGTCCGTCGTTATCGGTTTTGAAGGTGAGCTTTCCACCTTCTTTTAAAAGGTTCAGATAAAGAGCGAGATATCTTCTATGGGTAAGGCGGCGCTTTGCATAGCCTTTTTTACTCCACGGGTCAGAAAAGTTAAGGAAAATTCTGTCCACCGTGCCGCGCTCAAATATTTTTAAAAGGTTATCGGCTCCATCAATTATGAAACGAAGATTATCTCTGCCGTTTTCCTTCATTTTCATCGCCTTTTCAGAGGCGATAACGACGCAGTCCGAAATTTTTTCCATAGCGAAATAGGCAGCATCACTATGAATTTTCGCCATATTACAGGCAAAGCCGCCCTTCCCCGCTCCGATTTCAAGAAATACCGGCGCGCCGTCCATATTCATTACGGCGGCGGGAGATTTCATAGGTTCTTTCGTGCTGTCAAGGAGAAATTCGGAGCTTGCGCGAAGTCTCGCCTCTCCGTTTTTCTTTTTTCTCATTCTCATACTTCTTTTTCCTCGGTGTTAAACTCGGCGAGTTCAAGCTCGGGGTTGTCTTCAAGCACCCAGCGAATACTCCACTCGCTTGTGAAAAGCAAAAGATTGTTTCCCCTGAAATCCTGCACCCATTTTGTATCGTGAGACAGCCTTAGCGTTTTGGGGTCTAAATCCTTATTTTTAATCCAACGGATTTGCTGATAGTTCATATTGTTACGGCGTAAATCACAGCCGTACTCGTTTTTGAGTCTGTATTCAAGCACTTCAAATTGAAGCACTCCTACAACGCCGACGATTACTCTTTCAAGACCGGAATTCGGCTCGAAAAAGATTTGGATTGCTCCCTCTTGGGCAATCTGATTCATACCCTTAGCGAACTGCTTACGCTTCATTGAGTCAACCTGTTCTACCATAGCGAAATGTTCGGGAGCGAAGGTGGGTATTCCCTCAAAGACGATTTTTTCGCCCTTTTCGCAAATCGTATCGCCTATGGAGAAAATTCCCGGGTCGAAAACACCGATAATATCTCCCGCGAACGCCTCGTCAATCACCTCTCTGTCGGAAGCCATCATCTGTTGAGGCTGGGATAGTCTGAAAGACTTTCCGCCTTGAACGTGAAAATATTCCTTCTGGCGTTCAAATCTGCCAGAGCAAATTCGCATAAAGGCTATTCTGTCACGGTGGGCCTTGTTCATATTAGCCTGAATTTTAAAAACGAATGCGGAGAATTTTTCGCTGAACGGGTCGATTATCTCTCCCCCCGCCACTCTCGGAAGCGGAGAGGTCGTCATTTTAAGAAAATGCTCCAAGAAAGGCTCTATACCGAAGTTGTTAAGAGCGGAGCCGAAGAACACGGGAGAGAGCTTTCCGTGGCGAACGGCGTCAAGGTCAAAATCAAACGAAGCTCCGTCAAGAAGCTCTATTTGTTCGCACAAGTCTGCGCGCATATTCTCACCGATTAATTCGTCGAGCTTCTCTGTATCGGCGATGTCGCAGTCTATGCCGTGAATTTTCTCCCTGCCGCGATGGCTGTCGCCAAAGGAGAGAATTCTCCTCGCCTCTCTGTCGTATACGCCTTTGAATTTCTGGCCGCATCCAATAGGCCAGTTCATTGGATAAGTGCCGATTCCGAATTCCTTTTCCAGCTCGTCCAGAAGGTCGAACGGATCCCGCGCCTCACGGTCCATTTTGTTGATGAAGGTAAATATCGGAATATCTCTCATAGCGCAGACCTTAAAAAGCTTTCGCGTCTGGGGCTCAATACCCTTTGCGGCGTCGATTACCATTACCGCGCTGTCGGCAGCCATAAGAGTTCTGTAAGTGTCCTCGGAAAAGTCCTGGTGGCCCGGAGTGTCGAGAATATTTATGCAATATCCGTCATATTCGAATTGCAGAACGGATGAGGTTATGGAAATTCCTCTTTGCTTTTCCAAATCCATCCAGTCAGAGACCGCGTGCTTATCGCTTTGCTTACCCTTTACAGAGCCTGCGGACTGAATTGCTCCGCCGTAGAGCAAAAACTTCTCGGTCAGTGTAGTTTTACCTGCGTCGGGGTGAGAAATGATTGCGAAAGTTCTTCTTCTGTTAATTTCGGTTGCTAAATTAGCCATTTTATCTCCTAAAAAATCGCGTACAAGAGCGCGCATTACATAAGTTTACCATTTATTCTAACATAACGCCCGCTTGTTGTCAATATATTTTCAAACAGATTAAAAGGACGAGGATTTACAAACAATCCCCGTCCTCTTTGTATTTTTCAGTTTTTTGCTCCTCTCGAACTTCTCTTTTCTTCGGGCTTTATATCCCCCGCTTTTAAGAGGGACATTTTAGTGAGAGAGGGGCCCGCTATTTCGTACACGAGCACGGCAAAAAGCGTGATGTTTGATACGATAGTACCAACCTCACCCAGCTCCGCTCCCGCCTTCATAGCCATACCGAGAGCGACTCCCGCCTGCGGTAAAAGAGTAATTCCCAGATATTTCACTATCTTTTCATCACAATGCACGGCTTTTGAACTTACAAACGCGCCGGAATATTTACCTACCGAACGGGCAATAACATAAACAACGCCCACTATGACGACGGTGATATCCTTAAATACAGAGAGCTCAAGCTCCGCTCCGCTGATAACGAAAAACAAAACAAAGAGCGGCGCAGTCCATCTGTCGAGTCTATCCATAAGCTCCTCGGAAAAGTCGCAAATGTTACAGAATACCGTTCCGAGCATCATACAGGAAAGCAGAGACGAAAAGCCGATGTGTATTCCGCCAATCTCAAAT
>JAZUPQ010000063.1:0-6858 GCA_045605265.1 Eubacteriales bacterium
ATTTGGATTTGGCAGGACTCTCGAACAGAGGCCTCTCTGTCCATAAATTAAGACACACGGCCGCAACTCTAATGTACCAATCAGGTAAAGTAGACATACGAGTTTTAAAAGAGGTTCTTGGCCACGAACAATTAAACACAACTCAGATATATACTCACGTTTCAAATCTTAATCTGGAAGAAGCTATGAAAAATAATCCTCTATCAGATGTAACTATAAAACGGAGTAGAAACAGAAACAACGACGAAGATTAAGAGGTATACTATGCTATTAGGCGAAAAGATTAAATTTGCTCGAAAAAAGCAAGGACTTACTCAAGAGGAGCTCGCGGGAGAACAGATAACAAGAAATATGTTAAGTAAGATAGAACATAACGTAGCAAAGCCATCTTTGGAAACGTTGAACTATCTTGCAGAAAAATTAAATTTATCTATTTCATATCTTTGTTCTGTTGACGACGACCTGTTTTTTTATGAAAAGAAGAACGCAATCGATGAAATCTATCGCTCCTATAATGCCAAAAAGTATCTCTCGTGTATTCAAAGAGCCAGGAAGTTATCGAACATTGACAGCGAAATTGCATACATACTAACCGAAAGTTACTTCAAGGAAGGACTGATTTGCGTCAAAAGAGGTTCATTGGAGAGCGCTGCCGAGTACTTTAACAACTCGTTAAAGTATGCCGAAAAAACAGTTCTAGATACAACTCACATTACGTCCCGTATTCCGATGTATAAGGCTATTTGCAGTAATATTAATGCACCTCTTTTAGAGTTGGAACCAAATATTGTTTCTGACAATTTGTTGAATGTAGTTGAGTATGATTTCTTTAAATACATATCAGCAGATACCGAATATAACTACCAAAATCCTGCATACAGAACTCATATCAAAGCAAAAAGAGCGATTAAATCAAGAGATTATCAAGGCGCCGTATCTCTACTGCTTGACGCCTTGCAAATAACCAAAGACAGCGGATACGATGCTTACACAATTTTCGGAATTTATTCCGACCTTGAAACCTGCTATAAGCAATTAGTAGATTTTGAAAAAGCTTATCTATACGCTTCAAAAAAACTATCTCTCCTTGAAGGATTCAAATCATAAAACAAAAGTAGACTTTTGTGAAAGTCTACTTTTTATATATACCCAAATCCGAGTCTATGATTGCTCCGTGTATAATTGACTCACCGCCGTATTTCTGCCTTATTTTATCAACCGCTTTTTCAATTTTATCAATTTTGTCAATTCTTTGTTTCTCCTCTGTTTCAAAGAAAGAAAACTGATTTTTTATTTCACTTTCTGAGATAAGATTACTCGCCGTAACTGTAATCATCCTTATAGGTTTTCCAACGTTCCATTCATCGCAGATAATCTTGTATGCGGTATTTGCAATTTCTCTAGCGGAACTTGTTGGTGGAATCTGGCCTCTCTGCCTTTGCATTATGTGAAAATGTTCATCCTTTATCATAACAGAAACCGTGGCGCATTTTTGAGAATGTTTTCTCAATTTTGCGCCTATTTCATCGGACAAATAATCAACCGCTATTTTCCACTCGTCATTTCCTGTGAGGTTATGTCTAAAAGTAAAACCGTTGCTTATGCTTTTTGTGGTATCATTAAGCGGTGGAATTACAGGAGTATCATCGATGCCATTAGCACAACAATATAGTTGCTCTCCTATCTTTCCTAACTTTGAAGTCAAAAGATTAACATTTGATTCTGCAAGTTCACCGATGGTCTTTATTCCCATAGAATTCAAAACCATACCAATTTTTTTGCCTACATAAATCATCTCCGTGACTTTCAAGGGAAAAACTACGCTTTTGAAATTCTCTTTCCCGATATATGTGATTGCATCGGGCTTTTTGTAATCGCTACCCAATTTTGCAAAAACTTTGGTAAAGGAAACTCCGACAGAAACGGTTATACCTAATTCTTTTTTTACAGATTGCCGTATCTCCTCTGCAATTTTCATTCCGCTACCAAAATACTTTTCGCTGGCAGTGACATCCAGCCAACTCTCATCAATTCCAAACGGCTCAATTAATTCGGTATATCTCGAATAGATCTCGTTTACCCTGGCTGAAAAGCGGGAATACTCTTCGTAGTGGGGAGGTGCTATCACTAATTGTGGGCACTTTTTCTTTGCAGAAAACACTGTTTCCGCAGTATTGATATTGAACGATTTTGCTAGTTCATTTTTTGCAAGTACGATACCGTGTCTGTCTTCAACGCTGCCACACACGGCCATTGGTACGTTTTTATAGGTCGGATTTAATGCAGTTTCTACTGAGGCAAAAAAACTATTGCAATCGCAGTGGAGTATTACCTTGTCTTTATTATCGGTCATTCAGACCATTCCTTTCACTCGACAGTATTTTTTCTTCTGATAATCGGTCCACCCTCTTTAATGGTAAAGTAGAACTCGGTTCCCTTTTCATTCACCGTTCTAACACCGATATCCTCGTTGTGAGCGTCGATAATCGTTTTTGATATATAGAGGCCAAGTCCGACACCCGTTTTATCGAGTCCTCTGCTCTTATCGCTCTTGAAAAATCGCTCAAATACAAGACGTTCTTCATCTTTTTCAATGATTTTACCTTCGTCGTAAACAGAAACTCTGATCTTTTTATTCTCTGCACGTGTGATATTTATTTTAAATTTTCCACCCACATCACAGAATTTAATAGCATTATGACAAAGGTTGTACAAAACCTGATAAATGGCGTCTTTATCCGCGTGAGCGCTGATAATGTCATCGTCGCATTCAAAATTAACGTCGAGACGTTTTTCATCAATTTTTTGTTCAAATGAAATGAGGATTATTCTGGCCATTTCAGCTATATCAAAATCCTCAAAATTGAATTTTCTGTCACCAGACTCTATTCTTGTGACATCTAAAAGCTGAGTTACAAGTCTTGACAATCTATGAATTTCGTTAGATATTACACCAAGATAATGTTCGTGCTTTTCGGGTGGAATTGCGCCTGAGGTTATCCCCTCGATAAATCCTGAAATCGTTGTCATGGGTGTTCTTAAGTCATGAGAGACGCTCGCCATAAACGAACTTCTCATTTTATCAAGATTTTCAATAGACTCAGCCATTTGGTTAAAAGCTCTTCCGAGTTCTGAAACCTCACCGTTGCCTATTACGGTTACGCGGGTGGAATAATCTCCGCTCGCCATTTTTTTAGAAGCACTTGTCATATTTCTCAATGGGGAAATAATTCTCTCTGACACAAAATAAATCGCGATAACAGTAGCCAGCATAACCCAAGCCGAGCTTATAAACACCGCTCTAACAGTAGCGCTAATCAGATTATTAATGTCTTCAGTTGATGCAAATGAAATAATAAATCCGATTTTCTTATCTTTGACCTCGACTTTCTTTGCAGAGAAAATAGAATTGCTTTCAACATAATTCCCCAGCTTGCCTACGTGGTAAAAATAAGATCCACCGTCCCCCCAAGTTTTCTCCTGCATTATACCCTCAACATCTATCTGTCCAAGCGTAACTGTTTTTTCGAGGACTTTCCTTCCGTTCTCTAATCGGCTACCTCTACCAAGCACAGTTGATAAGACCACCGCATTGTCCTCATCAACTATAAGAATATCTACGTCTCTGTCCATATTCATCATTGAGGTTATAATTGACCTGAATGGGTCGGTTTCTGCATAAACGCGCAAGTTTTCATACCCCGACCTCAATACCTGTGAATTGACTATGTCCGTTGAGTTATATAGACTCGCCTGCTTTTCTTCAGACGCGTGAGTGCTGATTATTGATGCGACTATTCCCGACAGAATAGTGAAACTCACAAGGATACTTATAATAAACGTAGTCAGGTACTTAGCAAATATACTTTTAAACATTCTATCGTCCTTCAAAATTTTCTTTAAGTTAATTATACATCATCTACACGCAGTTTGTCAAATATTTTCATAATAAAAGATTGACTATTTTTGTTTTTTGTGATAGAATAGTTTGGGTTAATAATTTTCATCAACGAAAGGACAAAAAAATGATAGTTACAAGATTTGCTCCAAGCCCAACCGGGTATATGCATATAGGTAATTTGCGCACTGCGCTTTATTCATATCTTATTGCTAAACACGAAAACGGAAAGTTTATTTTGCGTATTGAAGATACAGACCGCGAGAGACTTGTTGAGGGTGCTACCGACGTTATTAAATCTACTCTCAAAATAACAGGACTGAATTATGACGAAGGTCCTGACGTTGGCGGCGAAAACGGTCCTTATGTTCAAAGCGAACGCAAGGAAATATACATTAATTATGCAAAAAAACTTGTCGAGCTCGGAAAAGCATACTACTGCTTCTGCACTAAGGAAAGACTTGAGGAGCTTCACGAAAGCGACGCAGTTGGCGGTTATGACAGGCACTGCCGAAATCTTTCAAATGAAGAAATCGAAAAAAACCTTTCTGCAGGTATTCCCTACGTTATCAGACAAAAAATGCCCCTTGAAGGTGTAACAAGTTATGCGGATATGGTTTTTGGGGAAATTTCAATTAACAATTCCGAGCTTCAAGATCAAATCCTTATCAAAGCAGACGGTTTTCCAACCTACAACTTCTGCCACGTAATCGACGACTATTTGATGGGTGTTACCCACGTCGTTCGTGGTTCTGAATATTTAACATCAACTCCCAAATACGTTCTTCTCTATGATGCATACGGATGGGAAAGACCGAATTACGTTCACCTCCCCTTGCTTATGGGCAAAAACGAGGACGGTAGTGTTTCCAAACTTTCAAAAAGACACGGTGCGGTTTCATTCCAGGACTTACTCAATGACGGATATCTCTCGGAAGCAATTATCAATTACATTTCTCTTTTAGGCTGGTGTCCCAAAAACAGCGACACCGAATTCTTTAATCTCCAAGAACTCAAAGAAGCGTTTACAATAAGCGGTGTTTCCAAATCGCCCGCAGTATTTGATTTCGAAAAACTGCTTTGGTTTAACAGCGAATATATACACAAACTTGATTATCCTACTTTTAAATCGCTCGTTGCTCCTTACATTAAAAGCGAAATCCCCGAAAATATCAATAAGGATAAAATGCTTTCTCTTTTGATGACAAGAATTTCAAAGCTGTCGGAGATCGAAGACAAAATGTCATTTTTCCTTAAGCTTCCCGATTACGACAACGAATTGTTCCTCAATAAGAAAAATAAAATCAGCGATTATGAAATTGTTAAAACCGTACTTCGAGAAGCGATAGCTCTTCTTTCAAAAGTAGAAAATTTTGATAATGACACTCTCTTTGAGAGTCTCACTCCACTTGCAGAAAAACTAGCGATAAAAACCGGTACTCTTATGTGGTGCATCAGAATCGCCGTCTCCGGTCTGAATGCGACACCGGGCGGTGCCACTGAGATTATGGAAGTTATCGGCAAAGAGGAAAGCCTAAAGCGCATTGAATTTGCACTTACCAAACTTTAATTTTTAGAGGACTTATGATGGCAAGCGATATTTCGGAAAGAATAAAGAGATTTTCGGGAACTTTTACAAAAAGACAGAGTAAGATTGCAACTGCCATTTTACGAGAATACGACAAAATTGCCTATATGACAGCCAGCGCTCTTGCAACTCATATAGGGGTTTCCGAATCTACCATATTACGGTTTGCTAGCGAAATCGGATACGATAGTTTTTCCGATTTTAAAAATGCAATTCAAGAACTTGTTAAGATAAAACTCACACCGCATCAAAGAATTGAGATCACTAAACAGAGATTAGGCTCAAAAGACATTTTGAAAAAGGTTATGGAGTCGGATATTTCAAAAATACGCGAAACGCTTGAGAACATTGATAAAGTCGTATTTTATCAAGCTGTAGACTCTATAATCAATGCAAAAAACATTTATCTCATTGGTGCGAGAAGTGCGGAGCCACTGGCAAAAATACTTGAATATAATCTTTCGCTAATTTTTGATAACGTTAAACTTATTCGTCCTAATTCTACTGCTGAAATTCTGGAACAAATGTTTTCAATAGGAGAAGATGACGTTTTAATTGCATTCTCGTTTCCAAGATACTCATCAAAAATGATTCCCGCAGTTAAGTATGCGATGCAAAACAAATCAAATATCGTAGTTATAACAGACTCAAAAGTTTCTCCGATTGCAGAATTCTCCACCTATCTTTTAACTGCAAAGTCGGATATGGCATCATTTATGGATTCTTTTGTTGCTCCTTTAAGTATTATAAACGCCATAGTCGTAGAGATAACCAATCGACGTGAAAGGGAGATTATCAAGCGCTTTGACCAACTTGAAAAGGTTTGGGATGCTTATGATGTCTATACAAAAAAATAAATGTGCAAACAGAAAAAAATCGCCATAATAGGTGGTGGCGCAGCCGGGATGATGGCGGCAGGTACCGCCCTTCTATACGGTGCAGACGTAACTATTTTTGAACAAACGGACAGACTTGGAAAAAAACTTGCAATTACCGGTAAGGGCCGATGCAACGTAACCAATAATACCACTATCAATGAATTTCTCGAAAACGTCACCAAAAATCCGCGTTTTCTATACGCCGCCCTTAATGCTTTTGATTGCGAAAGCACTATAAGATTTTTTGAAGAACTTGGGGTGAAACTCAAAACAGAGAGAGGAAGAAGAGTTTTTCCTGTCAGTGAAAAAGCAAAAGACATAGTTGATGCTCTAAAAAACTACTCCGCTGCATCTAGCATAATCTACGAGAAGGTACGAAGAATTTCAAAAGAAGATGATGGGTCCTTTACCGTATACGGAAAAACCAACAGGAATTTTGATTCCGTAATCCTGGCAACAGGCGGAAAGTCTTATCCGCTCACGGGCTCTGACGG
>JAZUPQ010000064.1:0-11415 GCA_045605265.1 Eubacteriales bacterium
CAAAAATAGTCAAAGGGTATAATTGAAGAAGAAAAACCACCTTAGCGTGATACTCTTAACGGAGTATTCACGCTAAACTATGATTGCCCTTATGGGCAAGTTATGAGTTATGAGATACTTCGTATCGTTATGATAGGCTTCGCCAAGCTATAGGTTAGATGGGCAATCATATCATAACGCTTGCTATGCAAGCTCATAACGGTGAGCGAAAGCGAACCTCATAACTCTAAGCTAAAACGAACAGAAAAAGAGCAGACATACAAGATTTTTCTTGCGTGTTTGCTCTTTCTGCTTGTATAAGGGTTTGGGGTTAGCCCATTCTGTATTTGTCCAGACAAATGCGATGCTCGCACTTAGTAGAGTTTTCAAATTCTCCGCTAAGAACATCACCCATTTCGCAATGTATTTTTTTACACCTTCACTTTTTCCTTCGAAAACGCGTAGGCTTTATAGCTTGTAACTTCTCTTACGGTTTCACCGTCGATTTGAAGCGCGGTTGGACGGTCAAACTCTACTTCGATTTCCTTACCTGTAAAGAATTTTACATATTTTTCGTATTTGACGTGTTTTCCCTTGAAAACAGAGGGGAAAATAGGCAAAAGAGTCAGGGCGCTCTTGCAAGTAAGTATCACCAGTGTTAACGTGTGTTCGGGATTTTTTCTATCCTGCATAGGAGCAATTTGCATACCGCCGCCGTAGAATTTACCGTTCATAGCAGGAGCGAGCCAAACATTATCGAATTCATATTTTTCGCCGTCCACGGTCACCTTCGCGTGTACGGTCTTGAATTTTCCGCAAAAACCGCCCAAAGCAATTTTTGTGTAATTGGGATTTTTGCCTTTTGATTTAACCTCGTCACCAACCTCGCAAGCATAACCGTCTATGCCAAAACCAACGCCGTTAAGGTATTTATAGGTCTCGCCTTTTACGGTAACGGTAGGCAAGAAACGTATGTAATCATTTATTTGGAAAATTCCGCCGTCATCATTTCCGACTGTGTCGTTCAAAAAGTCGTTTCCCGTACCGCCGGCGTAGCAATAAATAGGAAAATCCCACTCCCTGTCGTCAATGCTGTTTACAAAGTGATTAAGAGTTCCGTCACCACCCATAATGACAAGCTTGTCATTTTTAGTCATACCTTCAAGAAAGGAGAGCTTGTTGTCTATTTTTATTACGTCGTTAAAAGAAATCTCTTCGCCCATAAACATATTACGAACTACTTCTTTCTTTTTATTCTGGTTTTTTCCAGCATAATCGTTATAAAAAACATATACCATTTTTCAAATCCTTATCTTTCAGTTTTTTGAGTTTCGGTTTTGCGAAATTTCAAGGCAGTATTGCGCTGATTTGAGATGCCTGATGCGGAGAATTTTGCGCAAGACAACTTAAAGCAAGCGAGTGATACGAAGCCGTATCTATATACGGCGACTTGAACGAGACGACGCTTTAAGGCAGTATTGCACGAAATTATCCCATCAGATAATGTTGTTTAAGAGAAACTGTATAACATTTTCCCCTGCAATCTTCTCTACAACTCTTGTATCATATTTTGATAGGAGTTTGTCTATTACTTGTTCGTGGATGCTGGTTTGCAAGCTTATGCCTTCGGGGTAATTGCCGTCGGTGCCGTCTATATCAAAGCCGAAGCCGAGACAATTTTCGCCTACTAATCCGAGCCCGTAATCAAGAGTTCTGTAAATATCGTCAAAGGTTGCTTTACCGCTATCGTTAAGAAAGGGCGGGTAGAGGTTGAGTCCGATTACTCCGCCTCGCTCGGCTATTTTCAAAGCCATACCGTCGGTCAGATTTCTGGGCGAGTGACACACGCTCCGAAAGTTTGAGTGAGTTGCCAAAACGGGATTTGTATAATTTTCCAGCGTGTCGTAAAACGCCTTGTCGGAAAGATGGGAAACGTCTAAAATTATTCCGAGCTCGCTTGCCTTACGGCAAAGTCTTTTGCCCTCCTCTGTAAGTCCGCCGTCGTCTTCGTCCCACGCGGAAGATGATAACTCGTTTTTATCCCACGCCATGCCCATAACCAAGAGTCCGGCGTTTGCAAGGGTATTAAGTTCTTCCGAGTCGGAAAAAAGTCCGCCGCCCCCTTCGAGAGAAAGCACAGCGCATCTGACTTCATCTGAGGTCGCAGAAATCAAATCTTTTGCGGTTCTTATTTTGGCAATCCCCAGTCTGTCGCACTCGTAAAGATATACGTCCAAAAGGCGAATGAGGTTGCGGCGACGGGATTCAGGAAGATCCTCGCCTTTGGGGCAGAATTCGGCAAAAAACTGAATTTGCGGATATTTGGTCGAGAGGTTGTATGTATTAATTAAACCACGCTCGCCGTTAACGGTCAAAAGACTGTCGCAGTGCATATCTACGATATACATAAAATCTCCATTCTATACCATAATATCATTATTATACAACATTTGTCGCAAATTGTCAATTAATTAACTCAATTTTGCATTTTTTCAAAAAAATATTGCATTATTATATAATTTATGCTACAATACATAATAATATTTCACAACCCGAAAGGAACAACTCTTATGAATAGTAAAATTCTGAAACTAATCGAGAGCAACGCAAAAATAAGCAACGAGGATATTGCTACCGTTACGGGACTTACGGAAGCGGAGGTTAAGGCCGAAATTGCATCTATGGAAAAGGCGGGAATCATTCGCGGATACAAGGCGGTAATAGACTGGCGCAGCGCGGAAAGAGAAACGGTTAGCGCAATTATTGAACTGAAAGTTGTTCCGAAGGAGCATTTTGGATTTGAGCAAATTGCAGAGAGAATTGCAAGATACAGCGAGGTCGAGTCGGTTTCACTTATGTCGGGAGCGTGTGACCTTAACGTCGTCGTTAAAGGCAGAACATTTACCGAAGTCTCAAATTTTGTTGCTACCGAGCTTGCCACTCTTGAAGGAGTTACAAGCACTGCTACGCAGTTCGTTATGAGAAGATACAAGGAATACGGTGTGGAGCTCTTTTCCGACACCGATGAGCGAGGCGCAATTTCACTATGATTGATTATTCTAAACTATTATCAAGGACAATTCAGGAAATAAAGCCGTCGGGAATAAGAAAATTTTTTGATATTGCAGCTAATATGCAGGACGTTATTTCTCTCGGCGTAGGCGAGCCTGATTTCAGAACGCCGTACAAGGTACGTTCTGCAGGAATACGCTCTCTTGACAAGGGTTATACAAGATATACCGCAAACAGCGGTATGGCCGATCTTTTATCGGAGATTTCCCACTACGTAGAGCGAAAATACGGCGTAAGCTACGACCCGTGTAACGAAATTCTCGTCACTGTCGGAGGCAGCGAGGCTATCGACGCGAGTGTGAGAGCTCTTATAAATCCCGGTGACGAGGTAATCATTCCCTCTCCTTCCTACGTTTGCTACGAACCTATAACCAGGCTTGCCGGCGGTGTTCCCGTCATTATCAACACCAAGGCGGAAAACGACTTCAAGATAACGAAGGAAGAGCTTCTGTCGGCTATCACCGACAAGACTAAAATACTTATTCTTCCCTACCCCTCAAACCCCACGGGCGCGGTTATGGAAAAATCCGATCTCGAAGCCTTGGCAGAGGTGCTGAAGGGTACGGATATTATGGTTATATCCGACGAAATTTACGCAGAGCTGACCTTCGGTATAAAGCACACCTCTATTTCCAGAATTGAGGGAATGAAGGAAAGAACCGTTTTGGTTAACGGATTTTCCAAGGCCTTCTCTATGACGGGCTGGCGTCTTGGTTACGCCTGCGGACCGAAAGAGGTTATAAAGCAAATTACAAAAATTCATCAGTTTGCAATTATGTGCGCCCCCACAACCTCGCAATACGCGGCTATCGAGGCTTTGAAAAACTGTGACGACGAGGTTGAAAAAATGCGCGAGGAGTACGACGTCCGCAGAAAAATTATCGTAAACGGATTTAATAAACTGGGGCTTGAATGTCGCGAACCAAAGGGCGCGTTTTACGCCTTTCCTTCTATCAAGAGCACGGGAATGACCTCCGACGAGTTTTGCGAAAAGCTCCTCTACTCAAAGAAGGTTGCCATCGTTCCGGGAACTGCATTTGGCGAAAGCGGAGAAGGCTTCGTGAGAGCCTCTTACTGCTACTCAATCGAGCATATCAAGACCGCCCTTGAACGAATCGGCGAGTTTTTAAAAGAAATCAAATGATAAAACTTATATAAACAGCGAAAAGTTGGCCATCGGATATGTCTGATGTCCAAAATTTCAAACAAAAACGGAGCTGCCCGATTTCTTGGTAGCTCCGTTAATTTTTGTCTCACTGCGCGGGTTATCAGTCGCCGATTTCTCCTAATCTGCCATCCGGGCCTTAGTTGAGTTTATCGAGAATTTCATAGTTTGTACGCGTAGGCAATAGTGGAGTTATTGATACATATCCACACTTGAAGGCGTCGATGTCAATGTCGAGATTTTCACCGCCTTCGTACACGCAGTGTCCGTCTTGACGGTACATATTTTCATTCCCCGTGTAAACAAATTCGTCGGTGTAATATATTCCGCCTTGGCGAGTGAATTTCACTCCCAAGGTCTTATCCGAAGGGATATTTACGTTATAAATCGGGTTGACGGAAAGCAACTTTTTCTCCTCAAACAGATTATAGACCGTTTCAAGAGTGGCTTTGGCGTTTTCAAAGGAGTCAAAATCGGTGGAAAAAGCAATCGCCTTCAACCCCAGACGCGCCGCCTCAAAAACCGCGCCGAGCGTAGCACTGTAAACCAAGTCCAGTCCTAAATTAGGACCGCGGTTTATGCCTGACAAAACTAGGTCAAACTTCTCTTTTAATCCCAGAATTGCATATCTCACGCAGTCAGCGGGAGTAGAGTCGACAGAATAGGCTCTTACGCCTTCAAAAATCTGCTGCTCCTTTATTTCAAACTCGTCTCTTATTTCAATGGCGTGGCTTTTTGCGCTCTGCTCTAATTTGGGAGCAACAACCACAACCTCCCCTTTTGTTTTCGCAAAATTTACAAGATGGCGGATTCCATCTGCATTTATTCCGTCGTCGTTAGTTATGAGTATTTTCATAGCCAATCGTTATGTGTCTCCTTGTAGTTCTTGATCAGGCTCTCCGCATCGGCAAGGAGGGCGTCAAACTCCTCCTTAGTATAAACCGTTGCTCCCGCTGCGCAATCGTGCCCGCCGCCGTTATATTTTTCGGCAAGCTCGTTCACGGTTACAAAACGGGAACGAAGTCTGACACGAATGGAGCCGTCCGCATTATCTATAAAAGCAATCCAAATAATACTGCCCCTGATAGAGCCAAGACAAGAGACGACCGCAGACGCCTGTTCCTGCGAAAGATCAAATCTTTCCTGCATAGCCTTGTCAACGTGGATGTAGGCTACTCCGTTTTCGGAGATATTCATATTTTCGTATACGTACGCTTTGAATTTGAAATAGTCGTAATCTTCAAGATACAGCTCCGCGTAAATTCTATCGGTATCCACGCCCTTATCAAGAATAATTCCGGCAAGGCGAAGGGTTTCGCCGGAAACCGAACGGAAGCGGAATCTGCCCGAGTCGGTTACCATTCCCGTGTAGATATATGTTGCCGCTTCGGAGTCGATTTTAAGCTCGTCGGAAAAGGCGTCGTAAAACTGCGCTATCATCTCGCAGGAAGAGGATTTTTCCTCAATTACCCAGCGGTAATCGCCAAAAGGCTTCGTCTGTATGTGGTGGTCGATTACTGCCAGCTCGCGACAGAGGGTATATTTTTGGTTGGATATTCTTTTAATATCGCCCGTATCAACTACTATGGCGAGGGCGTCCTTATAAAGCTCGTCAGGTATTCTCTCGCCCTCACCGCCCAAGAAGGCCAGATAGTCGGAATAATCATCATTTTGAAGATATATCTCCTTTTCCGGATAGGTCAGGGATAAAATCCTCGCAAGTCCTTTGGTTGAACCGATTGCATCACCGTCAGGGCGGTAGTGACGAAAAATAATAATTCTGTTATATTCCTTAATTTTGTCAAGTATGATTTGCATTTCTTTAGTTTTCACTATTTTATACCTCTATTAATTCTTCCAATTCTTTGATGAGTGACATAGCCATTTCTCGATTTTCAAGAGTCGCTCCGCTCGCCTTTGCGTGACCGCCTCCTCCGTATTTTTTAGCGATGGGGTTGATGTTGTACTTAGAGGAACGGATTTCGCAAAGCACGCCTGCATCGCTCTCTGTAAAGTTCGCCCATATATCCACACCGCGAATATCGCTCATTACTCCAACCATTCCTCTTGAAATGGAAAACAGGTCTGCGTTATATGTAGCCAGCTCGTCTTTCGTTGTGTAAATATACGCCACATTTTTTTCTGTAAAATTCACTTTAAGTACAAACCGGGCTCTCAATTTCAATTTCTCGTAATCGTCGGCGTATAAGTTTTTATAAATTTCGTTTGTATCTATTCCAACCGATATCAAAGTTCCTGCAATTTTAAAGGTGTTAGCATTGGTAGAGTCGTAACGAAATCTGCCCGAGTCGGTTATCAAGCCTGTGTAGAGAGATTTAGCGGCGAGAGAGTTAATTTTCAATCCGCATTCTATTGCGAATTCGGTAACCAATCCACAGCAGCTTTCGTAAGACGTATCTGTGACCTCGTATTTGCAAATCTTCTCGCAAAAAATATGGTGGTCGATTCTGACGGTTTCCTTTGCGGTTTTATACCGTTCGTCGCTTATAAGCGCCGCGGACGAGGTGTCAAGGACAATGGCAAGGGCGTTTTTATAAAGCTCGTCGGTAATCACGTCCAGAGGCGCATCAAGAGCAAATTCGTACCTCCCTGCGCTGTCACCCACCGCACAAACGCGCTTTTGGGGGAAATTTTCCTTGATAATTTGACGGAGACCGCTCTGACTTCCTATGGCGTCGCCGTCGGGATTTGTATGACGGTGAATGATTATCGTATCATACTCTTTTATTTTTTCAATAATTCTTTCAAACATTTTTCTTTTCCCTTCTCATTCGTATATAAAATCGGCTGCTTAATCAGTGATACATCGGATAAGAATTACGGAATATTGGCTTCTGTGCTCATTGGAGAGTTGGGTAACAAAAGATTTTACGCTATGCCGATTTTTCATATTAGATTAGTATAACATAAATATGTGAATATTTCAAGTTAATATTGTCACAATTCGTAAAATGCTTCGGTTAAAGAATATTTTTTAAGACTATTGACATTTTTGTTTTTTTGTTGTATTATATACAAGACTTGAAAAATGAGAATGATTCTCAAATTGGAGAAAATATGTCCTACAATACAGAAAAACGAAACAACTTATTACGCTTTTTGAGAGAAAATTCACAAAATTCATTCACGGTAGATGAGCTTTGTAACAATGTTCTCAATGGCGAGGGTGGAAAAAGCACAATTTACCGCCTTGTATCAAAGCTTTGCGCAGAGGGAGCTTTGAGGAAGATTTTTAACGAGAGCACGAAAAAAATTTCTTATCAATACCTGGATTGCGAGCATTGTCACGAGCACTTGCACTTAAAGTGCAAGAATTGCGGAAAATTGATACACCTGGACGAAAACGCTTCTCAAATTCTTGAAAATTCACTGCTTCAAAGTCGGGGATTTGAGATAGATGAGGGAGCTATGCTTTTTGGCAGATGCATTGACTGCAGAGGGGGTAAAAATGCTTAAGCTCACACTTTTACACACTCACGCAAACGCAGGCGAGCTATGGGCAGATATTTTTCGCGAGATATTTCTACACGGCTTTCTCGACACCCTGAATATTATTCCTTTTCTATTTGTGACCTACATTTTTATGGAATTTTTGGAGCACCGAGCTTCTGACAAGGTCATCAGAGCCCTAAAGAAGTCAGGAAAGGCGGGGCCCTTAATTGGCGGAGCGCTCGGAGTAATTCCGCAGTGTGGATTCAGCACCGTCGGCGCGACCTTTTACTCGACGAAAATCATAAGCCTTGGAACGCTTTTGGCGATATTTTTATCCACCTCTGACGAGATGCTGCCGATTTTAATTTCCGGAAAGATGAAATTTGGGCAAATAGCCACGATTTTAATTTACAAAGTTCTCGTCGCCGTTCTTGCGGGATTTATAATAGATGGTGTCACCAAGCTCCTCAAATTGAGAGGCGACTCGCCATCCTCCATTCACAACCTGTGCGAAAAGGACAACTGCCACTGCGAAAACGGAATACTGCGCTCGGCAATTCACCATACGCTCACAATCGGCCTTTTTCTCTTAATTGTAACAGTCGCTCTGAACGCGCTCGTGTTTTTCATTGGCTCTGAGCGAATCGCTTCAATAATGTACGACAAGCCCTTTGTCAGCCACTTAATTTCAGCCGTAGTAGGTCTTGTTCCAAACTGCGCTATGTCCGTCGCGCTGACAAATTTCTATGTTGAGGGCTTTATTACCGCCGGCACAATGCTCTCAGGATTGTTCTCCGGAGCAGGTGTTGGTCTGCTTGTTCTCTTCAAAACGAACAAAAATATAAAGAAAAACATAACAATAGTTGGCATTTTGATTTCTGTCGGCGTAATTTTTGGCGCAATTTTTGATTTGATTTATCCGCTGATATTTTAAATTTTCGCCCTGTTTTAAATAAATAAAATAGGGCGTTAATTTTACGTCAAAACTCCTTGACATCTTCAAAAATTAATGGTATAATATATAAGCGTTGCAGATTTGCGCAAGCGCGGCAAATCCCGGCGAAGCTTCTTAAATGTGTTTTTTCACGGTGCAGTATAAAATCTTTTGTAACGCAACCACATATCCGATTTCGCCAGAGTTTAACAAAAACGAGGTGTAGCGAAAGGGGTGTAGCGCAGTTTCGGGACTCAATCATCACGCTCGGCGCAGAATTTTCGAGAAGCGCCGACCACACCACAAACACTGACTTTTTCGGCTCTCCCAAATGTCGAAAAATCATCAATTCCTCGGTCTGACCAGATGTTTGACCACTTACAAAAAAATAACAATTTTCACCTATCCGGGTGTGGCACAGTTTGGTAGTGCGCTTGGTTCGGGAACTTGTGGTCTCTTGTTCAACCGAGCATCAGCACGAATGCCGAAACCCCTTGAAAACACTAGACTTTTCGCACTTCACTAGCTCCGAAAAAAACGGTCAAAATTCTGGGTTGACCACATAACTGACCACAACAAAATTCAATAGTTTTTTATTAATCGAGGCGTAGCGAAGGTGGTATCGCGCCAGTTTCGGGTACTGGAGACCGTGGGTTCGAGTCCCGCCGCTTCGACCAAAAAGACCGTTTTTTGACGGTCTTTTTTCATTTCTTTAGGCATAGTAATTTTTCAAATATTATAGACCGTCGTGCTTGTTTTTTCACGACGGTCTTTTTTGTTTACTGATATTTGTTTTGATAATAATTCTGATTTGTGTGTTTGTTGTTAAATCGCTTATTAATTACCCCCTTTTAATTTTTTAGTTAACAAAAAATCATACCTTTCTTTTGCGCTGTTGTCATCTTTATAATCTATGCTTTTAATAAAAGTGGCAACATCTTCCGCGAAACCAAAGCATACCGCGACTTCGCATATTTTATGAGCAACTTCCCACTGCGGTATGTCGATTGTTGCAAATAAATTTTCTATAAAGAATTTGTTTGACTTTATAACATTTAAAACATCTTCGGGCAAATTGTTATTTAGAGCAAACAAAGACCTTCTTTCTATCTCACACAATAAATCATACAGTTCTGAATATTTACCATTGCGATGTGAATTATTCAGATTGTTAACCATCGTTGAAATTTGTTTGCTCTCATATGTCGCTTTCAATTTTTTACTAAATGATAGATATCTTTCGCAACCACCGAAAGGCAAATCAATGAGATAATGTATCTCTTTTTCTTCGCATTTTTCTAATACATTTTCTATGATAACATTTTCTCTGTTATTGATATCGCTAAACTTCTCATACTTACACATCGCATCTATAATATTGTTTATTCTTCTGTTTCTAATTGTAGAAGCATCACGTATTTTTTCAAACTGCTTGGTAAACAACTCCCTTTTCTCATCGTCGGATAAACAAAATGCATCTTGTGCAAATGGATCTTCCTGATTCTTTGCATCCGCAAACATTGGAGCAAGTCTATCGTAAGTATTATAATAATATCCTTCCAGCAATCCAATAATTAAGCTGTCGAGTATATGCGTTGAAGTGTTTTGATTTTCTAGATAATTACATATGCTTTGAGCAATTTTTTGAATATTTTCATCATCAGATGAAACGAATAGCAAATGTTTTTTTGCATCTGGTTTATTTTGAGCGTCTACATATTTTTGAGAATTACAACCGGTAACGACCAAAGCACAATAAAAAAGTATAGTTTCGTTAGATATTTTCTCATAATACTTTTCATTGTATGAGCTTAATTGTTTTATCACTTCTTTATAAAAATTGCTTACTCGAAGTGCCATTCTCAAGTTGTTATTAAACTCTTCAGTAATGTAGTCTTTTAAAAACCTTGAATAGTCTCCAAAATAAGAAGATATTATCTGACTGTTGGTAGAAGAAATTCTATATTCTCTGTCAAAAACCTTTTCTTTGAAAGAAATAAAAGCTTTATCTTTAATTTCTTTCGAATTACAAATAACGATTACTTTTATATTTTGTAAAAAGAGATTGTTGATATATCCTAGAATATCACCATATGGCATTTTTTTAGGATTTACTCTTTCAAGATCATCAAAAATTACGATGGTCTTATTTTTTGCGTTTTTTATTGCTGTTTCATTATTTCTGGCTGCATTTATATTGTCGGCCAAGTTCTGAATGTCTTGAACTGCTTTTTCAATGTTTTTACCTACCGAATCGTTTTTCTGTTCATTAGTATTTAAAGCAAATTCCATATTTGAAACTATGTTTCCAACTGTTCCAAAAAGAGGTGCGACTTTCGGTATAATTTGAACGACTTTCTTTGCCCCATTTTTGATAGGATGCAATTTAGAATAAATATCAGTATGTATTTCATCAATAGTCGTTTTGCCGAACAATGTAACATATATAATTTTGCTTTCTTTTTTCTTGTTAGACGAATCCCTTTTCAAAAATTGTAGTATTTGATACGTTTTTCCAACACCCCACGGACCATCTACAAGAATTGCACGATTCTTATCTTCTTTGAAGTTTTCAAACACTTTACATAAATTTTCAACGTTCATAAAAAGTCCTCACAAATATCTATAGTCATATAAATTATATCATAAATCTTGCCATTTTTCAACATTCAACTATGGACTATAACTTTGCTTTTGATTAAAGATTTGAGACCGTCGTGTTTGCTTTTCACGACGGTCTATCTCTTTGTTTTAGGCAGTATAATTTTTAACCACCTTGCTTAAGTTTTTCTATCTCGGTTTTCATCTCTCG
>JAZUPQ010000065.1:0-7637 GCA_045605265.1 Eubacteriales bacterium
CTTAATAAAATTGTAGGAGCCGAGAAAATGAATATAGAAATATTTGAGACAAGCAAGCCGAGCGAGCTGATAGCGGAGGATAAACTTGGGTTTGGAAGATATTTTTCCGACCATATGTTTGTTATGAATTATGAAGAAAACAAAGGGTGGTTTGATGCAAAAATCCTGCCGTTTGACAATATAAGTTTACATCCTGCCTCAACTGTGTTACATTATGGCGCTGAAATTTTTGAAGGATTAAAAGCTTACAGAAGAGCCGACGGCGGAATTCAACTGTTCAGACCTATGGAGAATATCAAACGTATGAATAGGTCTGCCGAACGTATGTGCCTGCCGATTATCGATGAAGATACAGCTCTTGAAATACTTACGACTTTTGTCAAGCACGAGGAGAGATTCGTACCTAAATCCAAGGGAACGTCTTTGTATCTTCGTCCGTTTATGTTCGGCAACGACGAGACGCTCGGGGTTCATACGGTGAAAAGAGCGACGTTTATGATTATCGCCTCGCCAAGCGGTAGCTACTACAAAGAAGGAATAAATCCCGTAAAAATTATGATTGAGAGCGAAGACGTCCGTACTGTCAGAGGCGGAACAGGATACGCGAAATGCGGCGGTAATTACGCTGCTTCTACGAGGGCGGGTGAGAGAGCGAATCAGAAGGGATATTCTCAGGTTCTTTGGCTCGACGGAGTAGAGAGAAAGTATATTGAAGAAGTTGGCGCAATGAACGTAATGTTCAAAATTAACGGAGAAATAGTCACTCCCATGCTAACAGGCTCAATTCTTCCGGGTATTACGAGAAAATCCTGCATAGAGGTTCTGAGAGGACTTGGATATAAGGTCAGCGAACGACTTTTCTCGGTAGACGAACTCATTATCGCGCTTAAAAACGGCACTCTTGAAGAGGCTTGGGGCTGCGGTACTGCGGCGGTTGTTTCTCCAATCGGAAAATTGATGTATAATGACATCGAATACGTTATCAATGATGAAAAAATAGGCGAACTCACTCAAAAACTCTACGATATTCTTACTGGAATACAATGGGGCGAGCTCGAAGATACTTATAATTGGATATACAAAATTCAATAATTAACACAAGTAAAAACACCCGCGCGGAGAGAAATAGCGCGGGTGTTTTCTGCTATAATAAAACTCACTGCTAAAAAACTATTGACAAATGGAAAAAAATAAGTTAGAATAAAAGCAATTTTATCTATTATGCGTATGCGTATATGTGTTGATTTGCGTTAAGAACAGGAGAGAAGAAGATGAATCAGGTTAATAAGTACGAAAAGCAGTTTTTTACTCCCGGCGATGTCACTATGGATTGGATGAACAAAACCTACATCAGCAAAGCGCCTATTTGGTGCAGCGTAGACTTGCGCGACGGTAACCAGGCTTTGATCATTCCTATGAGCTTGAATGAAAAACTCGAATTCTTCAAGCTCTTGTGTAAAGTAGGCTTTAAGGAGATAGAGGTAGGATTTCCCGCCGCCTCCGAAACAGAGTATGAATTTTGCAGAACTATCATAGAGCAAAACCTGATTCCGGACGACGTAACGATACAGGTCTTAACACAATCGAGAGAGCACATCATCGCAAAAACCTTCGATGCAATCAGAGGAGCAAAAAAAGCCGTAGTACATCTTTACAACTCAACCTCTGTCGCGCAAAGAGAGCAGGTTTTCAAAAAGAGCAAAGAAGAAATCGTAAATATTGCAAAATTCGGCGCAGAGCTTTGCAAGAAATATAAGGAAAATGCAGAGGGACAAATTACTTTTGAGTATTCTCCCGAGAGCTTTACGGGTACAGAGCCTGAATTTGCTCTTGAAATATGTAATGAAGTGATAAAAATTTGGCAGCCCACGAGTGAGAATAAAGTCATCATTAATCTTCCGGTAACCGTCTCCCACTCTATGCCGCACGTATACGCGAGTCAGGTGGAATATATGAGCAAAAATTTGCTCAATCGTGAAAACGTTATTATTTCGTTGCATCCGCACAATGACCGTGGTTGCGCTGTCGCAGATAGCGAAATGGGACTTTTGGCAGGCGGTGAGAGAATTGAGGGAACTCTTTTCGGTAACGGAGAACGCACAGGTAATGTTGACATTATCACCCTTGCTCTTAATATGTATTCCCAAGGCGTAAATCCTGAGCTCGATTTCTCAAATCTTCCCGAAATTACCAGGGTGTACGAAAGCGTCACAAGAATGAGAGTATATGAAAGACAGCCGTATAGCGGACAACTTGTCTTTGCTGCGTTTAGCGGCTCGCATCAGGATGCGATTGCAAAGGGTATGAAATTCAGAGAGGGAAAGGACATTCCTTGGAACGTACCATACCTTCCGATAGACCCTGTCGACGTCGGCAGAAAATACGAGGCAGATGTAATTCGTATAAATTCTCAATCCGGCAAGGGTGGTATCGGATATATACTTGAAACGCAATTTTCCTTTAATTTGCCTCCCAAAATGAGAGAGGCCTTCGGCTACCACGTGAAATCCATATCAGACAGAGAACACAAGGAACTTATGCCTTCTGAGGTTTACGAGATTTTTTTGCGAGATTTTGTGAACATTAACAGAACGGTTGAGGTTATGGATTACAAATATAACACAGAGTTAAACGGGGATATAAGCGGAGCGTTTAAAATTAAAATAGGCAGCAAGGTTTTTGATGTGTCCGGTGTCGGAAACGGAAGACTTGACTGCGTGAGCAACGCAATTAAGTCCATTCTTCCGAAAGGATATGATTTGCAAACATACAACCAGCACGCCATTGAAGAGAAAACAAGTTCAAAGGCTGCTTCTTACGTGAGTATTAGCAGTGAAAACAGAATTTATTGGGGAGTCGGTATAGATAGTGATATCTCCGCTTCATCGGTAAAGGCTTTGATTTCCGCTGTAAATCTTTTGTTGGAGGGAAATAAATGAAATTAACAGGAGCAGAAATAATCGTCAGAACTCTTATAGAGCAAGGTGTAACCGACGTTTTCGGTTACCCTGGCGGACAAATTTTAAATGTCTACGACGCGCTCTATAAGTACCGAGACGAAATAAATCATATATTGACGGCGCACGAGCAGGGCGCGTCTCACGCGGCGGACGGATATTCTCGCGTTACGGGAAAGGTCGGGGTATGTATAGCTACGTCGGGCCCGGGCGCTACGAATCTTGTTACGGGAATTGCAACCGCGATGCTGGACTCCGTGCCGTTAGTGGCGATAACCGGCAACGTGCCTTGCAATCTTATCGGCAAGGATAGTTTTCAAGAGATTGATATAACGGGCGTAACCCTGCCGATTACAAAGCACAACTACTTTGTAAATGACGTAAAGGATTTGGCAAATTCAATCAGAGAGGCTTTTTCGATTGCTAAATCCGGACGTCCCGGTCCCGTGCTCGTAGACGTGCCGAAGGACGTTCAGTTGGCTGTTTGCGAATACGAAGAAAAGAAGGTTGCAGAGAAAATTCCTATGTCTAAACCAAACGACGAGCTTATAGAAAAAGCCATAGAGCTCGTGAATAATTCAAAAAAGCCGTATATATACATAGGCGGCGGTGCGGCAGGACTAGGTTTAGGTTATAAAATTGTTGAATTCGCCAAGAAAATCGACGCCTGCATAGGCTGTACCTTTATGGGAATTTCCGCAATACCGGACGGATGTGACAGATTTTTGGGTATGCAGGGTATGCATGGCCATTATGCCTCATCGATGTCACAAAACGAAGCTGATTTAATTATTGGAATTGGCGTAAGATTTAGTGACAGAGCCACGGGAAACATAGGTAAATACGCCCAAAACAGCAAAATAATTCAACTCGACCCGGATTTTGCGGAAATAAATAAAAACGTAAAAGTGGATTTGGGAATAGTGGGTGACGTTGAGTATTCCTTCAATAAAATTTTTGAGGGCTCGGCAAAACTCAATAATGAAGAGTGGCGCGCGAGAGTTAATTTTCTGAAAGAAGAAGAAATCAGGTTCGAAAAGCAAATTGCCGACGCCTCTACCGCAAAGCTTTCGCCGCAAATGCTCTTCGACGTAATAAACAGAAATAAACTTGAAAACACCGTAATTGCTACCGACGTAGGACAGCATCAGATGTGGACTGCCCAATACGCAAAGTTTGACGCTCCGAGAAGATTTGTTTCGAGCGGGGGTCTCGGCACTATGGGATTCGGCCTGGGCGCTGCTATTGGCGCGCGGGTTGCCTCGAATTCACCCGTCGTTCTTATAACGGGTGACGGAAGCTTTGGAATGAACCTTAACGAGCTTGCCACAGCGGTAAGCTATAATATCCCTCTCGTTATAGTCATTGTCAATAACGGAGTTTTGGGTATGGTAAGACAATGGCAAACTCTCTTTTTCGGAGCGAGATATTCAAATACGGTTCTTGGCAGAAAGACTGATTTTGTAAAGCTCGGCGATGCTTTCGGCCTACCCGCTTTCAGAGTAGATAACAAAGAGGATTTTGAAAAGGTATTCAAGGAAGCGATAAATATTGACGGCCCCGTAATTATTGATGCGCTTATCGATAAGGACGAGTTCGTTCTTCCTATGCTCCCGCCGGGTGGCTCAATCAATGAAATAATCACAAATATTGAGAAGTGAGGAGGGCGTTATGAATAAATTTGTAATAGCAGTTTACGTGGATAACAAATACGGCGTGTTGACAAGAGTTACGAGCATGTTCACAAGACGCGGATTTAACATTGACGCCCTGACAGTTGGAGAGACTGAAAGACGCGAATACTCCAGAATAACTATTTGTTTGAGTGGAGACGGATACGCAAGGGAACAGTTAATCAACCAACTCAGAAAGCTCTACAACGTAAAAAAAGTAGACGTTTTACAGGATGATTCAATCAAGCGCGAGCTTATGCTTATAAAGGTCAAATATAATTCCGATACCAGAGCAGATATAATCTCAGCCACTGACGTTTATCGCGGAAAGGTTATCGACTATACTCCTGATGAAATGTGTATAGAAATCACGGGAGAACCTACTAAAATCGACGCGTTTATAAAGCTCATGCTCCCCTTCGGCATTATTGAAATGTGCAGAACGGGTATCGTAGCATTGGAACGCGGAAACACATCACTATTAGATAAATAAATTTTCATAATATAAGGAGAAATTTAAAATGGCAAACATCTACTATCAACAGGATTGCAATCTTGACAAGCTCAACGGAAAAACAGTAGCAATAATCGGTTACGGCTCACAGGGACACGCTCACGCTCTTAATCTCAAAGAGTCGGGCGTAAACGTAATCGTAGGTCTTTATGAAGGCAGTAAGAGCTGGGAAAAGGCTGAAAAGGCGGGACTCAAAGTTATGGTAGCCGCAGAAGCAGCTAAAAATGCGGATATCATTATGATTTTGATTAATGACGAAAAGCAGGCCAAACTTTATAAAGAGAGCATCGAGCCTAATCTTACAGAAGGAAAAACCTTGGCGTTTGCCCACGGCTTCAATATTCACTTCGGCTGCATTAAGCCTCCCAAAAACGTGAACGTAATTATGATTGCTCCCAAAGGCCCCGGACATACAGTTCGCTCGGAATACCAGGCAGGAAAGGGAGTACCTTGCCTTATTGCTGTTCATCAGGACGCAACGGGCGACGCGCTTGAAATCGGTCTTGCGTACGCTCTCGGTATCGGAGGAGCCAGAGCCGGTGTTCTTGAAACAACCTTCCGCACAGAAACCGAGACCGACCTCTTTGGAGAACAGGCCGTTCTTTGCGGTGGTGTTTGCGCTCTTATGCAAGCGGGATTTGAAACTCTTGTAGAGGCAGGCTATGATGCCAGAAACGCTTATTTTGAGTGTATTCACGAAATGAAGCTTATCGTAGACCTTATATATCAAAGCGGTTTTGAGGGAATGAGATATTCAATCTCAAACACGGCAGAATACGGCGACTATGTCACAGGGCCTAAAATCATCACCGATGAAACCAAAAAAGCTATGAAGAAGATTTTGTCCGATATCCAGGACGGAAGCTTTGCAAAAGAATTCCTTCTTGATATGTCCGATGCCGGAAGTCAGGTGCATTTCAATGCTATGAGAAAAATCGCGGCAGAGCATCCTTCTGAGGTAGTAGGCAGAGATATCAGAAAGCTTTACAGCTGGGCAGATGAAGAAAAGTTCATCAACAACTAATTTTGCCAAAGGGACAAAAATATGATAAAAGAAAAGATAGTTGATGGGGCGCATAACGCGCCTCACCGTTCGTTATATAAAGCCCTTGGACTTACCAAGGAGGAGCTTGAAAAACCGCTCATCGGTATAGTCAGCTCATACAATGAAATAGTTCCGGGGCATATGAACCTTGATAAAATCACCGAGGCGGTCAGACTCGGCGTTGCTATGGCAGGGGGAACTCCGATAGTTTTCCCGGCAATCGCGGTTTGCGACGGTATTGCTATGGGACATGTAGGTATGAAATACTCGCTTGTAACCCGTGATTTAATCGCAGACTCAACTGAGGCTATGGTGATGGCGCACGGCTTTGATGGTCTTGTAATGGTGCCAAACTGCGATAAGAATGTTCCCGGACTTTTAATGGCTGCCGCAAGGCTTAATATCCCCACGGTTGTCGTTAGCGGAGGACCAATGCTTGCAGGCAGAGTCGACGGCAAAAAACGCAGTCTCTCGGCTATGTTTGAAGCGGTTGGCTCATATAAAGCGGGCGCTATTGATGATTCCAAACTCTGTGAATATGAAGAAAAGGTTTGCCCCACCTGCGGTTCTTGTTCGGGTATGTATACCGCCAACTCAATGAACTGTCTGACCGAGGTTCTCGGTATGGGACTCAGAGGAAACGGAACGATTCCCGCAGTGTATTCGGCAAGGATAGAGCTGGCAAAGCACGCAGGTATGCAGGTTATGGAGCTCGTGCGCAAGAATATACGCCCGAGAGATATTATGACTGCTGCAGCGATTAAAAATGCAATAACTGCCGATATGGCTTTGGGCTGTTCAACTAACAGTATGCTTCATTTACCCGCTATCGCAAATGAGTGCGGAGTAGAATTTGACCTGGATTATGTAAATACAATCAGTGAAAATACTCCTAACCTCTGTCACCTAGCTCCCGCAGGCCCAACCTATATGGAGGACTTAAACGAGGCGGGAGGAGTTTACGCAGTCCTCAAAGAGCTTGAAAAGCTCAATTTGCTTGACACTTCCGTGATGACCTGTACGGGTTGCACTATGAAAGAAAACATCGCAAACGTGGTAAACCTTAACCCCGAAGTAATCAGAACTGTTGATAATCCCTATTCCAAAACAGGCGGAATTGCGGTTTTGAAGGGTAATCTCGCTCCCGATGGCTGCGTAGTCAAGAGAAGCGCGGTTGCAGAAGAGATGCTTTGTCACGAAGGACCTGCAAAGGTTTATGAGAGCGAGGAAGAAGCAATCGACGCTATATATCACGGGAAGATAGTAAAAGGCGACGTCGTTGTAATTCGCTATGAGGGCCCTGCGGGCGGCCCCGGAATGAGAGAAATGCTCTCGCCTACCTCTGCTATTGCAGGAATGGGACTCGATAAAGACGTAGCGTTGATAACGGACGGTCGTTTTTCAGGAGCAACCCGTGGCGCATCAATAGGAAGTCGGATCGTAGCCAT
>JAZUPQ010000066.1:0-20670 GCA_045605265.1 Eubacteriales bacterium
TACGCCTACGAAAAAATCCAAATGGCTCTCCACGACACAGAGGTTGGAAGATTTATGGCGTTCGGTATTGCCGGACTCTCGGTTGTCGCCGACTCTCTGAGCGCGATAAAGTACGGACGGGTCGAGCCGATAAGAGACGAAAACGGATATATCATAGATTTCAACACCTCGGGAGATTTTCCAAAATACGGAAACGACGACGACAGAGTAGACCTTATTGCAAAGGATACGACGCACAAGATGATTTGTGCTCTGCGCAAGACGCCTACTTACAGAAATGCCGAGCATACCCTGTCGGTTTTGACCATCACCTCAAACGTTATGTACGGCAAAAACACGGGCGCGACTCCCGACGGCAGACCTGCGAGCGCCCCCTTTGCCCCCGGCGCAAACCCAATGCACAACCGAGAGGAAAACGGTGCTCTCGCCTCACTCAACTCCGTTGCGAAAATCAGCTATGACGACTGCCGAGACGGAATTTCAAATACCTTCTCCATTACACCGGACGCCCTCGGAAGAACAAAGGAGGACGGCGTTGCAAACCTCGTAAATATTCTCGACGGATATTTCGCAAAAAAGGCTCACCATATCAACGTCAACGTATTGAACCGCGAGACGCTTATGAAGGCCTATGAAAATCCCGAGCTTTACCCTAACCTCACGATAAGAGTTTCGGGCTATGCGGTGAATTTCAACAAGCTGTCAAGAGAGCAGCAAAGAGAGGTAATAAGCCGCACCTTCCACGAGCGTGTGTAGTATGACGGGAAGAGTTAACTCAATTCAAAGTCTCGCCGCGCTTGACGGGCCGGGAGTGAGATTTGCGGTATTTACCCAAGGCTGCCACTTAAAATGCGGTTGCTGTCATAACCCGGATACTTGGGATTTTGAAGGCGGCAAAGAGTATTCAAGCCTCGAAATTGTAAACAAATGTTGTCTATATAGAGAATATTTCGGAGATAAAGGCGGAATAACCATATCGGGCGGTGAACCGCTTTTGCAGGCGGAATTTGTGAAAGAGGTGTTCAGAATTTCAAAAGAGCGAGGTATCAACACCTGCCTTGACACCTCGGGAAGCATTATAAACGAGGCGGTAAAGGAAGCGCTCGAATACACCGACCGAGTCCTTCTCGATATAAAATACACAAACGACACCCAATATCAAAAATTCGTCGGGTGCAAGTTAAGTCAGGTTTTGGATTTTCTATCCTTACTTAAAAGTATGAATATCAAAACCACCGTTCGCACGGTTATAATTCCCACTCTTAACGACAGCGAGGAGAGTCTGAAAAAATTAAGAGAGCTGACGCGTCCCTTTGAAAACATAGACGGCTTTGAATTTCTGCCGTTCAAAAAAATGTGCCGCGTAAAATACGACAATTTAGGTTTGGAATTTCCTTTTGACAGGTTCTCCGAGCCCACGAAGGAACAAATGCAAAACATCGAACAACTTTTCTACTCCTTATAAGCGAGAGGCTGTACCAAAAACGGTACAGCCTTTGTTATATACTTATGCCAGAGACAAAAAAGGAGACAAAAACGATGTTTACGAAAGAAAAAAACTACAATGGAGTCAAGGAAAGCTACGAGCAAATTTTAAGTATGTACCGCCTTTCTTTAAGAAAAAAGAGCAAGACGGCCTCCGTTTCTGCCCTCGCTGAGCTAATTCGCAAGGAGAGAGAAAATGCGAAGGTGAAAAAATGAATTTTGAAGATTTTTCCTTTGAGCTTGTAAGCGATAGCAAGAAAATCACCTTTAAGGAAAGATACGGTAAGGAGTTTTCTCAACTTGCCAGAGAAGTTTTCGATTATCTTATTTTGGCAGGTGTGACTAACAAAAGTATAAACTTGATTATGGAGAACTCGGATATTTGGGGAGAGATTTTATCTCCCCGCGGCGAGCAGCTCAAAGAGAACTACTCCTTCGCCTTTGGAAACTCTCAAAAGGAAATGGCTTTTATTCACCGACTTAATGCAAAATTCTATTGAAATTCGTTGACAAAGCTGATATTTTGGAGTATAATCATTCTATAACTTTTTGAAATGAGAAATACTATGCAAAATTTTATAAAAACAGATAAATTGGTTGCGCAGCTCGTAAAGGAATTGAAAATTCCCTATTTTGAGATTATAGCCTGTAAAAACGGAGAGGAAATTTTCCACAAAACAATCAAGCCTGACGAAATGGCTGATAAAAACAAACTATATATGTTTTCCTGCACCAAGCCCTTGACTGCGGTTTGCGCTATGCGGCTTATCGAAGAAGGCAGACTCTCCCTTGAAGACCCGCTTATTAAGTATATTCCCGCGTTTAAAGACAGCTATTACCTTAACGAAAACGGCGAGAAGGTGGTTGCCGGTCATTTGATTACCATAAGACATCTTATGACTATGAGCGCGGGGCTTGATTATAATTTAAGAACCGATGCGATAAACGCTCTCCACAGAAACGGGAATATGCCCACCACCTTGGAAATTGCCGAGGCTATTGCAAAATCTCCGCTCCTCTTTGCCCCGGGCGAGAGATTTCAGTACAGCCTTTGCCTTGATGTCGTCGGAGCGGTAATTGAGGTCGTAACGGGTATGCGCTATTCCGAATATGCAGAGAAAAACGTATTTCTGCCTCTGGGAATGAAAAACAGCAGTTTCAGAGATGAAGACAAAGAAAATTTCCTGCCTCTCAATATTGCAAACGGCAAAAATATCACTCAAATTCTGCTCTCGAACTGCCTCGTTAAGTCCACCAATTTTGATAGCGGCGGAGCAGGCCTTGTCAGCACCTTGGAGGATTTTTCCAAATTCGGCGTCGCTCTCGCTCAGAACGGAACCTACACCAACGGCTACAAGCTCCTATCAAAAGAGAGCATTGAAAAAATGACGAACGTAGAAGTAGACCACCTCGAAGTAAATAATAATTTTACCTGCGTTCAAGGCGAGGATTACAGCTACGGCTTGGGCGTCAGAACCCGTATAAGAAGCACCGAGTGGGGACTCTGTGAAAGAGAGTTCGGCTGGGACGGCGCCGCCGGCTCTTATCTTTTGGTCGATACGAATAAAAATATATCAATCGTTATGGGTATGCACGTTATGGATTGGCCTCAGGTTTTCAAGGGCAGATACCTTGAAATCGTAGAACAGTTTTACAGAGAGCTTCCCTGAGAAAGCCGGTTCAATTTACAAAAAGAAAGCACAGTTTTTTAATTTAATAACAAGAAAACGGAGATGCCGAAAGAATATCAGCATCTCCGTTTTTATTTTTTCTTCACCCAAATTCAACAGCCTATAAGTTCCATAGCTTTGGCTACGAATATTTCAGGCTGACGCGCGAAGTTGAAGCGCAGGCTCATTCCGCGTTCTCTTTTGATAACGATGGTATTTCCGCCTCTGAACTTGTCGTAAATCCATTTTGAAACGCAGACGGATTTTACTTCTTCAAGCGGAATTTCAACGTCCTTTACCCAGAAAAGATATACGATTTTGCCGACCAACTTATCGCCAACTATCGCAAGGCTGCTGTTTTTGACTTTAAATTTCCAAACGGGAACGAAGAGCCAATACAACGCGCCTACCACGATAGGAAGGAAGGTAAGATAAGCCCAAGCATTGTTAAAAGTAAATTTCTCTGCAAGTATGTACATTGTGACAAACATCATAAGGTCAAACACAACGCCGATTGTTGTATAAAGAGGACACAAGTCCCATTCTATACTAGCCTTTGCCTTGATATCAAAATTATTAGTCTCGCTCATAAGTATAACCTCGTTATGATTTTATGTTACAAGTTCATTTTACCAAAACGCAAAGGTAATGTCAAGTAGAAATTTCGCCGCTTTCTTCTTTTTGCATATAGAATTTTATGAAGAAATTGGCAAGTCCGATTAAAACGATTATTATTACGGGCCAAAACGCGCCGGTCATTACGTTTACTATATCCGCGTAGCGATAGGACTTTTTAATCGCGCTGACGCAGGCAAATCCGTTAACCATATAAATCAGGGAGAGGACGAGCATTGTGATAAAAGAAGCTACCGCCATCCTTCTTGCATAGGTTTTATTCACCCAAAAGAAGCCTATCAGCAAAATCGCAAAGACTGCTATCAGGACAATCTGCGCAATCGACCAAAACGCAAGCCAGCCGGAAAAGCCGTCCACCTCTACCGCGGAATTCCAAATTACAGTGAAGCCGTTCGCGCGGTATTTAAGTTCGCTTACGCCCAAAAAACGCAAGTCATAAAGATAAAAAAACATAGAAATCAACATAGAAAACATCGCAAAAAACGCAGTTCCTATATCAAAAATCTCCCTTTTGGTATAGTTTGAAATTTTATTATTCAGCATTCAATTCCCTCATAAAAAATTTGTTTTAAGACATAATAAACTTGATTTAATTATATCACTAAAAATCGCATATTGCAAGTAATTTAAAGGATTTTTTATGGAAGCGCTAGGAGATACAAGAGCATATATGAATATATACAAAAGCATTTTAAGATACGCTTTGCCGATTTCGTTGCATTTTCTGTTGAATTTTGCAATTTTGCAAGCGGATAACATAATGCTTGGACTCACTCGCGGAGCTGACGTGGGCGCGCTTTACGTCGGGGGGCAGGTTCAAAATTTCACTCAGATTTTTGCTACCGGCGTCGGAAGCGCATTTCTTATAATCGGCTCTGAATACTACGGCAGGCGGGATTTTCAATCCTTTAAGGACGGACTCGGCTTGTCACTAAAATTTGCTTTTGTTTTCGGGCTTATATTCTTCGCAGTCTCGCTATTTTTTCCTCGGCAGGTGACCGGAATTTTTATTAAGGAAAGCGAGACCGCCCTCAGCGCCGCCGAGTATCTCCGTATAAGCTCTCCCTGCTATTTGCTCTTTTTGTTAAGCTCGGTTTTATCCTACGCTCTCGAAGGCGCAGGACGGGCGAAAATCAACTTTTACATTCTGTCGTTTACCTTTTTACTGAAGCTAATATTAAACTACATTTTTATCTTCAAATTAGAGCTTTCGCTAACCGCCTGCGCTTATTCAACACTTATTTGCAGGAGTGTTGAATTTCTGCTTTTAATTCTTTATTTCGTCTTTTTCGCAAAAAACGTATATCAATTTTCAAAGAGATTTTTTAAGATAAACAAGGCTGTTTTGCGTGATTTTGTAAATAAAGGTTTACCAATTCTTGTAGGACAGGCGGTTTGGGGCGGAAATACTATTTTCGCGGTGTTTATGATGGGGCGATATAATTCGAGGGAAATTCTCTCGGCGGTAAGTATTTCCAACGTCATTTACTCGCTCTGCTACGTAGTGATGAACGGTGTTTCGAGAGCGGTGGGAATATTTACGTCAAGACGGCTGGGCGAAGGAAAGAGAGAAAAAATTTCAGAGTATTCGGGGAAAATGGAGATTTTGTTTTTATCCCTCGGAATTATTCACGGCGCGCTCTTATTTCTCCTTCGGCGTCCCTTCGTTTCGATGTACCGAGTAGATGAAAAAGTCGCCGAATACGCGATAGGCTTTATCGGAATTTTAAGTTTTACGATAATCGCCACCTATTATGAAAACTCCTCGCTGTACGCCCTTGTAAAATCCGGCGGGGACGCGTCCTTCGTGCTGAAAACCGATGCGTTTTTTTTAATTTTTTTCACAATCCCCGCAAGTATAATTGCAATTTCGCTTAACGCCTCACCGTATGCTCTCTTTCTGATTTTAAAGCTTGACCAGGTACTAAAATGCCCCGTCGCATATAAAAAACTGCGGTTGCAGATACCGTTAAAAAGAAAAAAACTCCTCCATTAGCGCGCTGTCCTTAACTGACAAATCAAGCTAATGTAGGAGTTTTCTGTTAAGCCTATGCTTTAAAGGCTTCAAGGGGTTAAGGAGCAAATTTTTTGCAAAACATAATCAGCAAATTCTCCGCAGGTGCAACCCGTATCGCGTCCTGTGATTGTAAACTTTTTTTCTTCGAATGTACAGATATCGAGGGCTTTTTCAAGCTTGTCGGCTTTATCCTGCATACCTATGTGTGAGAGAAGCATTACGCAGGCGCGGAGCATTGACGAGGGGTCGGCGTATTTGCCTCTGCCTTCGTTTACCATTCTCGGAGCAGAGCCGTGGATTGCCTCAAACATCGCATATTTTTTGCCGATATTAGCGCAGCCCGCCGTACCTACCCCGCCTTGAAATTCCGCAGCCACGTCGGAGATGATATCACCGTAGAGATTTGGCAAAAGCAAAACCTTGAAGTCGCGGCGGCGTTTTGTATCAACGAGCTTTGCGGTCATTATATCCGCGTACCACTCGTCAGTAGTAATTTCGGGGTAAAGGTCGGCAACCTTGTGACAGTCCTCAAGAAAATTTCCGTCCGTGGTCTTGATTACGTTTGCCTTGGTGACAAGAGAAACGCGATTGAGTCCGTTCTTACGGGCGTAATCGTAGGCAAGGCGGGCAATTCTGTCAGAGCCCTGCTTTGTGGTTACGGTAAAGTCAAACGCCAAATCCTCGGTTACATTGAAGCCCGATGAGCCTACTGCGTATCCGCCCTCGGTATTCTCGCGGAAAATCGTCCAGTTTATGCCCTCGCTTGGAACTTTTACGGGGCGAATGTTGGCAAAAAGGTCAAGAGCCTTTCTCATAGCGACGTTTGCGCTCTCGATATTAGGCATACCGCTTCCCTTTTGAGGCGTAGTCGTAGGACCTTTGAGAATGACGTCGCACTCTTTTAATTTTTCAAGCACGTCATCGGGGATAGCCTTGTTGTGAGCAATACGGTTTTCAAGAGTAAGTCCATCGATTATAACGAACTGCACTCTTCCGCTTTTCACTTCATCGGCAAGCATAAATTCAAGAACTCTGTGCGCCTCTGCGGTGATAATCGGACCTATGCCGTCTCCTCCGCAGACGCCGATTTTGATTGTTTTTATCGCGTTATAGTCCGTGAAGTCGCCTTGGGACTTCATATCTTCTACTCTTTTCAGTTGTTCCTCTACGATTTTTTTAAATTTTTCGCAGGCGATTTCTATTTCCCTATCATAGCTTTTCATCTTATTTTCCTTCCTTTTGGTTTTTTGTATAGTTTAGAAGTCCGCCGTTTACAAGAATGTCTCGCTGTCTTTGGGTAAGGTTAAGTTCAAGGGTGATTTCTTTACCGCTCGTTTTATCAATCAGCGTCAGGGTGTCGGCGTTTTGCACAGAATTGAAGAAATCCTTGATAAAGAGTTTATCGCCTTGCTCAATAAATTCGTAATCCGACTCGTTTTGGAGCGTCATCGGTACTATGCCGAAGTTTATCAGGTTTGCAACGTGAATTCTGGCAAAGCTCTTTGCAATTACAGCCTTTACGCCAAGATAAAGAGGAACTAATGCGGCGTGCTCTCTGGACGAGCCTTGTCCGTAGTTAGCTCCGCCCAAAATTACTCCGCCTCCCTTGGCTTTTGCTCTTTCCGGAAATTCCTTGTCGCATACGCCAAAGCAAAACTCAGAAAGCTTTGGAACGTTGGAGCGGTAAGGCAGAACCTTTGTGCCTGCCGGCATTATGTGGTCGGTGGTTATATTGTCTCCAACCTTCAAAATCAGCTCGCAGCAAAGATCCTTGTCCGGAGCCTTTCCCGTAGGAATTGGCTTGATATTCGGGCCGCGGACAACCTCCACGGACTCAGCCTCGCACACGTCGGCGGGAAGTTCAATCATATTATCGTTAATAAGGAATTTTTCGGGCATTTCGATTTCTTCGATTTCACCGATTTCCAAAGGACTCGTAAATACGCCCTTGATTGCCGAAATTGCGGCGGTTTCAGGTGAGACGAGATACACTCCCGCATCGGCGGTGCCGCTTCTGGCAAGGAAGTTGCGGTTGAAGGTACGAAGGCTTATTCCGGCGCTTGAAGGTGAAAAGCCCATACCTATACAAGGGCCGCAGGCACATTCTAAAATTCTCGCTCCGGCGTTTATCATATCGGCGAGCGCGCCGCACTGAGCGAGCATTGCGTACACCTGCTTTGAGCCGGGTGAGATTGAAAGACTGACACTTGGGTGGACGGTCTTTCCTTTCAGTATTTTTGCTACCGTGAGCATATCCGAAAGCGAGGAGTTAGTACAGGAGCCAATGCACACCTGATTGATTTTCATACCCGAAAGATTTGACACGGGGCTTATGTTATCGGGACTGTGAGGGCATGCGGCAAGCGGCTCGAGAGCGTTAAGGTCTATCGTATATTCGGCATCGTATGCCGCATCTTTATCAGGGGAAAGCTCCCTGAAATCCGCCTCTCTGCCTTGCGCCTTCAAGAAGGATTTTGTAACCTCATCTGCGGGGAAAATCGAGCTTGTAGCGCCAAGCTCCGCGCCCATATTCGTAATTGTCGCTCTCTGCGGAACCGATAGGGTTTTCACGCCCTCGCCCGCGTATTCAAGTACGGCGCCAACTCCGCCCTTTACGCCGAGCATAGACAGAACTTTAAGAATTACGTCCTTGGCGCTGACGAATTTCGGAAGCGAGCCGACAAGGTTGATTTTTATGATTTTGGGCATCGTTATGTAGTAGCTTCCTCCTCCCATAGCTACGGCTACGTCAAGTCCGCCCGCTCCCATACCGAGCATACCCATACCGCCCGCAGTGGGAGTGTGGCTGTCTGAGCCGATTAAGGTTTTGCCCGGAATTGCAAATCTTTCAAGGTGCACCTGATGGCAGATGCCGTTACCGGGACGGGAAAATCTGATTCCGTGCTTTTTGGTCACCGTCTGGATATATTTGTGGTCGTCTGCGTTTTCAAACCCTGCCTGAAGGGTGTTATGGTCGATATAGGCTACTGAAAGCTCGGTATCTACCCGACTTATTCCCATAGCCTCAAATTGAAGATACGCCATTGTGCCCGTGGCGTCTTGCGTCAGGGTTTGGTCGATTTTAATACCGATTTCGCTCCCTGCAACCATTTCGCCCGTGTTCAAATGCTCTCTTATTATTTTTTGAGTTAAGGTGTAGCCCATTTTAATTCTCCTGAATAATTTTTTCAATATTTTCGAGCGCTCTTTTGATATGCTCGTTTGTAAGTCTGTCTGCATCGACGGAATTTTTATTTTTTATCGCTTCCAAAATCTCTCTGTGCTCCTTTACCGTCTCGAAAAGGCGCGAGCTGACGTCTAGGGATTTTTTGCGATAAAATTTTATCATTTTATGGAGCTCTTTCAAGGTTTTTTCGAGCATTGCGTTACCCGAAGCGCTATAAATTATCTCGTGAAATTTGCTATCCAGCTGACGAAGATTTTCAGTATCATTTTTATAGGCGTAAAATTCGGATAATTCCACAGCGCCTTCAAGATTTGAAAGCTCTTCCTCACTTATTCTGTCGGTAGCAAGCGCAGAGGCAAGTCCTTCGAGCCTCATTCTTATTTGATAAATGTCAAACAAGGCCTGACTGTCAATGCCGACTACCACAGCGCCTCTGTTGGGAATACATTTGACAAGTCCCTCCTCGGCAAGTCTGTGAATAGCGCTTCTGATGGGCGTTCTGCTGGTGTTGTATTTTGAGCAAAGATGAGTCTCGGTGAGGGAAGAGCCCTTAGGTAAAGAGCCCGAGAGTATTTCCTCGCTAAGCATATTATATACGCTGTCTTCAAGACTTAAAACATTATCATTAACTATCATAAATCATACCCCGTGTCAAATTCTTTAAGAGCTTTTGCGATAATCGCCATTATTTCCTCTTCACCCATAAGAGTGTTTCTGCCGTCCGTGTATTCGGCGTCAACAAGCTCCTTAACGCGAAGTACGAGCGGGTCCTTCTTGTCTAGCTTTTTGCCGTCTTTCAGTCCGTAGTGCGCATTAATCCAATAGGCTATTCCGGCAAGTCCCGACGTGTTGGAAATTGCTACCTCGCAGGGTCTGTTTAAAATTTTTTCGGTATTGAAGATGTTGTAGATTTCCGTATCCTTCATAAGTCCGTCGGCGTGAACTCCGGCTCTCGTAAGATTGAAGCAACTTCCCACGAAGGGTGTCATCGGCGGAATTTCATATCCTATATCCTTTTCAAAGAAACGGGCGATGTCGGTAATAACCTCAGGGTTCATACCTCCGAAGTCTCCGCGGAGCGAAGCGTATTGAATGACCATTGCTTCAAGCGGAACGTTTCCGGTTCTTTCGCCTATTCCGAGGAGGGAGCAGTTTATTGCCGAACAGCCGTATAGCCAAGCCGACACGGCGTTTGAAACACCGAGATAAAAGTCGTTATGCCCGTGCCATTCAAGCATATCCGACGGCACGTCTGCATAGTGGTGCAAGCCGTAGACAATACCCGGAACGCTTCGCGGAAGGGCAACGCCGGGATAGGAAACGCCGTAGCCCATAGTGTCACACATACGAATTTTTACCGGAATTTTAGCCTCCTTTGACAGTTCGTTCACCTCATTTACAAGCGGAACTACGAAGCCGTAATAATCTGCTCTCGTAATATCTTCAAGGTGGCATCTGGGCGTTATTCCTGCGGAAAAGGCATCTTTGACAATACCGAGATATTGGTCAAAGGCCTGCGCTCTCGTCATTCCGAGTTTTTTGAATATGTGATAGTCGGAACAGGAGAGGAGTATTCCCGTCTCTTTTATTCCCAAATCGCGAACAAGGGCAAAGTCCTCCTTTTTCGCTCTTATCCAAGTAGTAATTTCGGGGAATTTATAGCCGAGCGACATACATTTTTCAACCGCTTCCCTATCCTTTTTGGAATAGACGAAAAATTCGCTCTGTCTTATTAATCCGTTCTCACCGCCGAGCTGATTCAGCATTTTGTAGATTTGTACTATTTGGCGCGTATTGTACGGCGCTCTGGATTGCTGACCGTCGCGGAAGGTTGTATCGGTTATCCATATTTCTCCAGGCATGGAAAGCGGTACGTGACGGTGGTTAAAGGCAACCTTCGGAATTTCATCATAGGGATAAATATCGCGGTAGAGGTTAGCCGAGGGGACGTCTTGAAGCGAGTATTTGTACTGCGATTGCTCTATCAAATTGCTGTACGGATTTTTTGAAATCATATTAACTTCCTCCTGTTCTCATAATTGTATACTTGTATACAATCTTGTTTTTTCACTTATTATATACTATATGTATCACTTTGTCAATAGGTATTTTAAAAATAACTTGTTATTTATACGAGTGGCTCGTCACAATAACAAAAATGCGTCGGCGGATATACCGTTTTAAAAAACAGCACTCGCCAACGCATTTTGATTTTTATTCTATGCTTAAAGTTTTGTACCCTGCAAGGTCAACCGCGTTTTTCAGAATTTCTTCTGAAACATCGCTTGAACATTCCAGCCTTGCAGTACCGTCGGTATGACTTACCGTGGCGGTTTCAACGCCGTCTACCGCTTCAAGCGCCGATTTTATTCTCGCTTCGCAGTGGGAACACATTATCCCTTCGATTTTCATTATTTTTGTCATTTTCTCATTTCCCTTTTTATTATTGGTTGCTTTTTTATTGGTTTCCAAAAATATTTTCTGCACGTTAAGACGCAGCGCGTTGCCTACCACAAATAGACTGGACAGGCTCATCGCAGCGGCGGCAACCATTGGTTCGAGCTCTAAGCCGAACGACGCGAATACTCCCGCCGCCAGCGGTATGCCGATTAAATTGTATATAAACGCCCAGAAAAGATTTTGGTGGATTGTTCTGAGCGTTGCCTTTCCAAGTCTCAATGCGTTGCAAACGTCTGTAAGCGAGGGGCGGGACAGGACTACGTCTGCGCTCTCAATAGCTATATCGGTTCCGGCGCCTATGGCAATTCCCACATCGGCTAAGGTCAGGGCGGGAGCGTCGTTTATTCCGTCGCCAACCATTACCGTCAAGCCCTCTTTTTTTAAATCAGAAATCGCTTTTGCCTTGCCGTCAGGCAGAACTCCCGCAATACATTTCTTAATTCCGACGCTTTTGCATATCGCTTCGGCGGTTTTTTCATTATCTCCCGTAATCATAACGGTTTTCATTCCCATTTGATGCAGTGTTTCAACAGCCTCCCTGCTATCCTCCTTCAAATTATCAAAAATAGCAAGAATTCCGAGAATACGGTTGCCCCGTGTAAAGAAAACGGGTGTTTTTCCCTCTTGGCAGAGTCGGTTATAATCAGATACCGCGCTTTGTGGGATAGTGAATTTTTCTTTTATAAAATCAAAGCTCGCTCCGTATAAATCCTCTCCGTCAAGGTTTCCAAAGACGCCGCTGCCTACAAGATTTTTAAACCCTTCAACATCTAAATCCGCCGCGTTTTCTTCTTTTGCAAATTTCACAATCGCCTTTCCTATCGGGTGCTCGCTTCCCTTTTCGAGAGAGAGGGCTATCGACAAAAGTTCCGCTCTCGTCGAGTCGATAGGCAGGGCATCGCTGACCTCCGCCTCGCCCTTCGTTATAGTTCCCGTTTTATCAAAGGCTACAATCTTCACTCTGCCGGAAAGCTCGAGAGCCTCCGCCGTTTTGAAAAGTATTCCCCTCTTTGCGCCGATACCGTTGCCAACCATAATCGCTACGGGAGTGGCGAGTCCGAGGGCGCACGGACAGCTTATTACCAGCACGGATATACCCCGTCCGAGCGCGTGGCCCAAATCCCCATCAATCGCGCTCCAAACGAGCGTTGTCACAAGCGCAATAAAAAGTACCAGTGGAACAAAAATTCCCGAGACCTTGTCTGCAATTTTGGCGATTGGGGCTTTTCCGGCAGAGGCGTCCTCTACCATAGAAACTATTTTTGACATATAGGTATCCTTGCCTACCGCTTTCGCCTCGCAATAAAGCACGCCGTTTCGATTTATCGTCGCGCCCAAGACCCGACTGCCTACGGTTTTATCAACCGGTATGCTCTCGCCCGTAAGGGCGGACTCGTCTACCGCGCTGAACCCCGAGGTTACAACGCCGTCTACGGCAATTTTTTCTCCCGGTCTTACGATGAAGATATCACCGACCTGAATTTCGCTTTGCTTTACCAGAATTTCCACCCCGTCTTTAACAACAGTGGCGGTTTTCGGAGTTAATTTCATTAAACTTTTTATAGCGTCGGTGGTTTTTCCCTTTGCCCTCGCTTCAAGCATTTTTCCAAGAGTAATCAAGGCGAGTATCATCGCCGCAGACTCAAAGTAAAGTGCGTGCAAAACGTGGAAGGGATTTTCTGCTCCGTTTATCGTGAAAAGCAGATACACACTCCAACCGAAAGAGGCGAGAGAGCCAAGCGAAACGAGAGTGTCCATATTGGGCGCGCGATTGATGACTCCCTTAAAGCCGTTTATGAAAAACCTGCCGTTTATAAGCATTACCGCTAAGGAAAGCAACAGCTCAATTACGCCTATAAGCAGAGGATTTTCAACAAGAAATTCGGGAAGATAAAGCCCGAACATCACTCCGCCCATAGATATATACATTAATAACGCAAGCAAGGAAAGGGACAAAATCAGCCTTATATTCAACGCTTTTGTCTCGGATTTTTCGCTTTTTTGCGCCTTTAACTCGCTATTTTCCTCTGTGTGACGACTTGCGCCATAGCCCGCCTTTACAACCGCGTTAATGATTTCCTCATCGGAAAGGCTCGACTCCACACTCATTGAATTCGTAAGCAGATTTACGCTGCACTCCTCCACGCCTTCGAGTGATGAGACTGCCCGCTCAACTCTCGCGCTGCAAGCCGAGCAGCTCATACCTGTTATATCGTATTTTTTCATTCTATACCTCTGGATATATTTACAGTTATAATTTTACACTTTTAGTTTAATTATGTCAAGATGTTATATTTCGATTGACTTATTTTTTGGTTTGTGATATAATATTTTTGTAAAATGATTTTTGAAGGAGAAGAAATATGAAAATTGCAGTAACATACGAAAACGGTGAAATTTTCGCCCATTTCGGTCACACGGAGCATTTTAAAATTTATGACGTGGAAAATGGCAAGGTACTGTCGAGTCAGGTTGTTGACACTAACGGAAGCGGTCACGGAGCTTTGGCGGAATTCCTTGCAGATTTAGGTGTTGACACCCTTATTTGCGGCGGTATCGGCGGCGGAGCGCTTATGGCTCTCGGCGGTGAGGATATTCAAATTTTCGCAGGCAATAGCGGTAAGGCTGACGACGCCGTAAGCGCTCTTCTTTCGGGAAATTTGACAGCTCGCGACGGTGAGTGCTGTTCCCACCATCACCATCACGATGACGACGGCGAATGCCACTGTCACGACCACGAGCATCACCACCACGATGACGATGGTGAGTGCCACTGCCATCATCACCACGGCGAATAATCTTTGCAAAGGCATAAGTATGGCGTGTATCCGACGGATACACGCCATATCTGTTTATATTCAAGTTTTATTGAAAATCAAACGGTTTCGTCTACAATTTCAGCGTCTTTGGCGTTAACCGACACGCTTCTTATGCCGTTAAGGCAACCGCTTTTAGACTTGTAGCCATCATCCGAAATACAAATGCTCTCGCCGTTGTTGGCAATAAGGCGGTAACGGTATTCTTTCGCTTTGTCTAAATAAATTTCAAATTTAGGACATTTTAAGGTCTCGTAGGTTTTTAAGGTCTGGTCTTCAATTCTGTTTTCCGCAATACATTTCTCGGCAAATTTTGCCACGCTGGCGGTTGCGCTCTTGCAGCCCGATTTGCTTGCGTAAATTTGCGAGGATACGGCAATTTTTGCCTTGTTTGCCGCAAAAAGTCTGAAATTAAAACCACCTGACGGAGTCTTTCTGATTATAAATACGCCCATTGAAATTACCTCCTTTTTATTATATTTATATATAAATATTCTATCAAATAATTTTTTATTTGTAAATAGTAAAATAATTTTTTGTTTTTATTTTTCGACAAAATAGAAAAGCGAGTCTGAATCGTCTCGCTTTTCTGCCATAAAGGTAAACTTTTATTTGATTTTTTCAAAATCGGATGCGCCATGCTTACAGAGCGGGCAGACAATATCATCGGGAAGGGGCTCGCCCTCATAGATATATCCGCAAATCTTGCAGACGTAACCCTTTTTACCCTCGGTTACGGGCTTTGGCTTAATATTGTTTTGGTAATAAGTATAGGTTACTGTTTCACGGTCGGAGAGAACTCTCGCCTCTGTCACGGAACAGATGAACATTCCGTGAGTATCAAGGTCTACGTACTGCTCCACTTTCAGCGACATGAACGAGTTGACGTATCTTTGAAAAAACACCAGGCCGTTATCAGAACGAACGATTGAACAATCGGCAAATTTATCTACGTTGCGGCCGCTCTGAAATCCAAAGGTCTCAAAAACCTTGAACGGAGCATCAACGGTGAGACAGTTGATATTCATAATTCCCGTTTGCTTGATTATATGGTGGGAGTAATTTTCCTTATTGATAGTTACGGCTATCCGGTTAGGCGTGTTCGTGACCTGCGTTACGGTATTCACAATCAAGCCGTTATCCTTTTTGCCGTCGTTTGACGTAACGACATAGAGGCCGTAGCCTATATTAAACAGGGCTTTGAGGTCGTTTTTATTGGCCGTATCGCTCTTTTGCGCGAGATATTCGCGGCATAGCTCCTCACCCATAGCTTTAAGATGCTGACTGCTCTCCTCGTTCAAGGCAGAGGTGATTTTTACCGTTTGCTCTGTGTACGTGATATTCTTGCACTTTTCGAGCATAGATTTCATTGTTTTGGCCGCCATAGGCGCCCAGCTTCCATTCTCTATCATAGCGACGGTACGATTGCTGAAATTGCGTTCGGTAAGACCGTCTATAAACCTGCGCATAAACGGGAAAATATCTGCATTATAGGTTGTTGTCGCCAAAACGAGCTTGCTGTAACGGAAGGCATCGGCAATCGCCGCCGACATATCGCAACGTGCCAAGTCGTACACTGCGACTGCGGGACAGCCGTTATTCTTCAACTGCTCTACCAACTGCATTACCGCCTTTTCTGTATTGCCGTAAATCGATGTGTAGGCTACAACAATTCCCTCCTCTTCGGGTTGATATGTTGACCAAGTGTTATACAGATTTAAGTAGTATCCCAAATTTTCGTTCAGGACGGGGCCGTGCAGCGGGCAGATTACTTCTATTTCAAGTCCTGCCGCTTTTTTCAGAAGCGCTTGTACCTGCTGACCGTACTTGCCGACTATTCCCACATAGTAGCGTCTCGCCTCACCTGTCCAATCCTCTTTCGTATCAAGAGCACCGAATTTGCCAAAGGCGTCGGCGGAAAAAAGAACCTTGTCGGTGCTGTCATAGGTGACGACAACCTCCGGCCAATGTACCATCGGCGCGCTCAGGAAAGTAAGATTGTGTTTTCCAAGTGAGAGGGTAACTCCGTTATCAATCACTATCCTGTTTTCAGCAAAATCATTACCGAAAAAGCTCTTCATCATAGAGAACGCCTTGCTTGATGAAACGATTTTCGCCTGAGGGTACGCCTTCATAAAGCTGAGTATGTTTGCCGAATGGTCGGGCTCCATATGCTGAACTATCAAATAGTCGGGTTTTTTATCACCCAGCGCGTTTTGAACGTTATCAAGCCACTCGTGAGTGAAATTTGCGTCCACAGTATCCAAAATGGCAACTTTATCGTCCATTATCGCATAGGAATTGTATGACATTCCGTTGGGAACAGGATATTGCCCTTCGAACAAATCTATTTGGCGGTCGTTTACACCGATGTAACGAATATCTTGTGTTATCATTTATTTTCCTCGCTTGAATCTTTATTTTTAGAATAGTATATCACATATTTTAGCCTTTTACAATACATAAGAGTAAAAAGTATACATCAATATGCTGAAAAGAATTTTTTTATAAATAAAAGCATAAAATCTATTGACAAAACAGAAAACTTTTGATATAATACATAGGCAACTTGAATATGGTGCGATAGCCAAGTGGTAAGGCCCCGGTCTGCAACACCGTTATCCGCCGGTTCAAATCCGGCTCGCACCTCCAAAACAAAAACGCACCCAACAGGGTGCGTTTTTGCTTTGAGATGTCGCTTGCGGAGGTCACCGAAAAGAGGACCGTCGGGTACTCCGGTCGCTACAATGATTTGACAAAATATATTGCGCCTTGCCTCAAATCGTGATATAATAAAGTCAAAAGGACGGTGACTATATGAAATATAATACATATTTGTTTGATTTTGACGGAACACTTGTCGATTCTATGCCATCATTTGTTTCGGTTATGCTCAAGATACTCGACGAGAACCACGTAACGTATGAAAGCGATATTATTAAGGTCATAACCCCGTTGGGATATCACGGGACCGCAAAGTATTTTATCGATAACTTAGGACTTAAGCAATCCGAATATGAGCTTGTAGAGCTTATGAATCAATATGCTTATAACGAATACGCGTACCGTATCCAAGCAAAGCCAAACGTAATCGAAACGATCAAAAAATTGAAACAAAAAGGCGCGGATCTTAATATTTTAACCGCGAGTCCTCACATTGTTCTTGATGTATGCTTGAAAAGGCTCGGCTTGTTTGATTGTTTTACAAATGTATGGTCCTGTGACGATTTTCAAACAACGAAAGCTGATCCGGAAATATATCACATGGCAGCCGAAAGGATCGGGAAAGCCGTTGGAGAGATACTCTTTTTGGACGACAATTACAATGCAGACAAAACCGCGGCTGCGGCGGGAATGAAGGTTTGCGGTGTTTATGACAGCTCCTCGGGGGAATATGCAGAGGATATAAAAAGAGTCTCGGATCACTATATCAACGATTTTTCGGAAATTTTCACACTTTAATAGCAGTCATCTTTTTTGTCAACACATCTCAAAGCAAAAGGCACTTCCCGGGAAGTGCCTTTTGCTTTGGACACAGTTCTGTGTCTATGGTGAGGAGTTATTTTATGATTATGAACATTACGATTGCTATTAAAAGCGCTACGGCGCCGATAATTAGCATCAAGAGACTCTTTTTGTCAAATTTTACGCTCATTCCGGTATGTATCAGCTTGGCGCGCTTTAATGCCAGGGCAACAGGCTTATAGAGTATCATCGCAAATGCGGTGTTCATCAGCGCTTTTGCTACATTGAACGGTAAGAGAAGCGGGAGTATAAGTCCTTTCACCGTCTCTAAATTTGCGCCTGTGTAAATCGGCGTTATCAGTAAATTCAAAATCAACATCACTCCGACGAACACGACTGCCGCAGAAGCAAGGGATATTATCGCGCCGTTGAAGGTTCTGCGATATTTATAGATTATTGACGCAGTGAAGCAGTAGGCGAATGAGGAGCAGAAGTTCATCAAAAAGCCCCAAAAACCCGTGTCTCCGATTGTTATAAATTCAAGAAGCGAACAGATTAAGGACATCGGCAGCGAGGCGACAGGGCCATATATAAACGACGCTATTACCAATACTGCGTCTTTGGCGTCGTAGGTTAAAAACATAACGGGAATTCTGAAAACCATAGTCACGCCGTATGCCAAGGCGGCAAACATAGCGATTCCCGTCATTTTTTTTAGTGTTTCGTAGTTGTTGTGACTTTTTGTTTCTTGCATAATACCCTTTCTATTTTCTTTGGGAAAATAAAAACTCACAAAGTAAAAAATTCTTTGTGAGGGAAATTATATCGCCAAGGCTAGCTATAATCAATCTTTTTTCATCCGGACTTTACCGTCGGTCAGGGAATTGCACCCTGTCGGGAAGGCGAAAGCCTTCTTAGCGGACTTTACCGCCGGTATGGAATTGCACCAAACCCCAAAGATTTACCAAAACTATTATATCACAGTAAAACGAACAATGCAATAGTTTTATAAAATATTATATTTTTTTGTTCTATAGGTCACCCCGTGTAACAAAAAGAGATAAAAAACCTCTCCTTAAAAAAGGAGAGGCTTTTCATTTTAAGTTAATTTTTAATTTTAAAATTAGCCAAGGATTTCAGCAACAACGCCTGAACCTACTGTACGGCCACCCTCACGGATAGCGAAACGAAGTCCCTTTTCGCAAGGGATAGGAGTGATGAGCTCAACGTTCATATCTAGGTTATCGCCGGGACGGCACATTTCAACTGATTGGGGAAGTGTGATGATACCTGTAACGTCTGTTGTTCTGAAATAGAACTGAGGTCTGTAACCTGAGAAGAAGGGCTTTGAACGGCCGCCTTCTTTTTCAGTAAGAACGTAAACCTGACCTACAAACTTTGTGTGAGGTTGAATTGAACCGGGCTTGCAGAGAACCTGTCCTCTTTCAATCTCGTTCTTTTGAACACCACGAAGAAGGAGACCTACGTTGTCACCAGCCTCAGCGCTGTCCATGAGTTTGTGGAACATTTCGATACCTGTAACAACGGTATTCTTCTTTTCTTCGGAAAGACCAACGATTTCAACTGTGTCAGCCATCTTGATTGTACCACGCTCTACTCTACCGGTAGCAACTGTACCACGACCGGAAATTGAGAATACGTCCTCAACAGGCATAAGGAAAGGAAGGTCAGCCTTTCTTTCGGGAGTAGGAATATATGAGTCAACTGCTTCCATAAGTTCCTTGATGCAAGCGTATTCGGGAGCATCAATTCCGTTAGAAGATGTGAGAGCCTCACGAGCAGAACCGCGAACGATTGGAATGTCGTCACCCGGGAAGTCGTACTCAGAAAGAAGGTCTCTGATTTCCATTTCTACGAGGTCAAGAAGTTCTTCGTCGTCAACGATGTCGCACTTGTTCATAAATACAACGATTGCAGGAACGCCTACCTGACGAGCAAGAAGAACGTGCTCTCTTGTCTGTGCAAGAGGGCCGTCAGTACCAGCAACAACGAGGATTGCGCCGTCCATCTGAGCAGCACCTGTAATCATGTTCTTTACATAGTCTGCGTGGCCGGGGCAGTCAACGTGAGCGTAGTGACGGTTGTCTGTTTCATACTCAACGTGTCTGGAGTTAATTGTAATACCTCTTGCTCTCTCTTCCGGGCAGTTGTCGATTTGGCTGTAATCAAGGAATTCTGAGCCGTTTATGAGAGAAAGAGTCTTTGTAATAGCGGCTGTAAGAGTTGTCTTACCGTGGTCAACGTGACCGATTGTACCGATATTAACGTGGGGTTTGGTTCTTTCAAATTTAACCTTTGCCATTTGAATAATCCTCCTAAAAATTATATTTTTAATAGTTTTTTTATTTATCTAATTCGACCTTAGTCGATTTTAGAACATCGGTAAATTACTTTGACTGACGGGTTTTAATGATTTCCTCTTGAATGTTCTTCGGAACATCCTGGAATCCGTCAGGCTCCATTACGTATACTGCGCGTCCCTGTGAACGAGAACGAAGCGCGGTAGCGTAACCGAACATTTGCGCGAGTGGAACGTGCGCGTAGAGACGCTGTGTTCCGGGAGCGATCTGCTCCATTGCATCCATCTGACCGCGACGGGAGTTAATATCACCGATAATATCACCCATGTAGTCGTCGGGAGTGGTTACCGTAACCTTCATAATAGGCTCCGTAAGCACAGGATCTGCGCGTCTCATAGCCTCTTTGAATGCCATAGAACCTGCAATCTTGAACGCCATTTCAGACGAGTCAACCTCATGGTATGAACCGTCGTAAAGCGTTACCTTAATGTCAACTACGTTGTAACCTGCAAGAACACCGGCTTGCATTGGGCCTTGGATAGGGTGGTCAACTGCGGGAATGTATTCCTTGGGAATGGCGCCGCCCGTTACAGAGTTAATAAAGTCGTAACCC
>JAZUPQ010000067.1:0-3666 GCA_045605265.1 Eubacteriales bacterium
TTGCCGTCAAGCCCGCTTGTATAGAGAAGACCGCAGGCTTCGTAAAGGCGTTTGTCGGTCGTCATAACGACGATGCCGCTATCCTTTGCAAGTGACAGCATTTCCTCACTGGGTATTTTTGATCTGACGAATACGACGCAAACCATATCCATCATCACGGCAGTTCTGATAACCTGGGGATTTACGAGTCCCGTAAGCAATACAGCCTGATCCTTTACGTACGCAAGCACGTCGCTCATAAGGTCGCAACCGCAAGCAGAATAGACATCGTTGTCCAAATTTTCTTCACAGCAAAGCACCTGTGCATCTAACAACTGGCATATAGTTTCGATTTTCATATAATAAATTCCTTCAAAAGAGTTGATTTTCCTTTGATTAGCGATACTTGGCGACAATGCCGTCTATGTCATCAACAACGAGTCTGCCGTAAACTTCATCATTCACGGTAAGAACGGGAGCGAGACCGCATGCGCCGATACAACGGCAAGCGGTAAGGGAAAATCTTCTATCGGAAGTGCATTCGTCACCGCCAATACCGAGAACCTCTTGAAGCCTGTTATAAAGGTCGCCTGCGCCCTTTACGTAACAAGCAGTTCCAAGGCATACTGATATGTGGTATTCACCCTTTGGAGAAAGAGAGAATTGCGCGTAGAATGTTGCAACTCCGTAAACCTTTTCTAACGGCACCTCCATGCCTTCGGCAATCATATTTTGCACTTCAATCGGAAGATAGCCGAAGATATCCTGCGCTTGTTGCATAACAGCCATCAAACGGCTCTTGTCGCTTTTGTTTGCATCAATCACAGCTTTGAGTTTTGCTTCTTGCTCCGGTGTAGAACGGAACGGAATGCTTGAAATTTTTTTAAGCATATAATTTTCCTCCTTTAAAATCGGTGTCTGTAACACTCTAACAAGTATTATAGCACTTGTAAGAAGAAAAATCAACAAAAATCTGTTAAAAAATTAACGAAAATGAAAAAAAGTTAAAATCAACAAAATATTCAAATATTTTTGTAATTTTTTATCAATTTTTCGCATATTAGCCTTCCGATTTTGGCTTTATTTACGTCGAATTCGACGTTATCAAGTCTGCTTACCCACCGACAAAACTTGGTAGTGCTTAAAATCAGCACCTCGTCAGCGGAGTAAAGCTGTTCTTTTGTAAACCTGACCTCCTCGTATCTTATACCCAATTCCTTACAAATCTGTAACGCTTTTAGCCGTGTTATGCTCGGCAGAATACAGCTCGAAATGGGGTGAGTATAGAGCACTCCGTCCTTGACGATAGCGATAGAAGAATGGGAACATTCGGTTACAAAGCCGTCCCTCACAAAAACGTTTTCCTCAAACCCCAGCTCTTCTCCGCGGGTTGAGGCAAGAACAGCGGGAAGTAAATTCAGGCTTTTAATATCACAGATATTACTTCGGTTGTCCAAAACCGTCCTTGTTGTGATTGAAGAAAATTCCGTAACGGGAGAAAACGGAAAAACACAAAGCAATAAATTGCCTCTTTTTTCTTTTCGGCTGTGTGTCCTGTCATTTGAAAAACCGCTTGACTGCATATACAAAATATAGTCTCCCTTTTCGCCGGAAAGAAGCACCTTTATTACTCGTTTCAGCTCGGCCTCGTTACAGTAAGGAAGAAGCCCTATTTTGCTTATATTTGTGAAAAATCGCGATAAATGCTCCTCGCCCATAAAAAGCTTTCCGCCGTGACCTATCGCCACGTCGTAAACCCCGTCCCCAAAGAAAACAGACCTGTCTGTGAGAGGAATTTTGAGAGTGTCGTAGTCGGTAAAAATTCCATTATAAAAAACGGCTTTCATAAGTAACCTCCAATCTTTTGTCATAGGTATCTTATGAAAAGCCGCTTTAATTGTTAATTTGTAGGGATAATGTCGTATCCGTCAACGCTCTTAAAGGAGAAATCCCCGTTGTCATAAATCAAAAAAGTTCGGGGAAAATTACTCTTGGGAATGGATATTGAACCGGGATTGACATAGAGATTGTCTTTTCCGAACCTTGTCATTTGCGGAATATGCGTGTGACCGCAGAGAAGTATATCTCCTTGATTCATCTTCGGTGGATTTGATAAGTCGATGTGGTGACCGTGATTCAGAATCAATCGTCTGTCGCCGTCGTTAATTGTCCGGAATTCCGACATGATAGGGAATTCCAAAACCATACCGTCAACCTCTGCGTCGCAGTTGCCTCTGACGGCGATAATTCTGTCCTTGTTCTCGTTTAAAAGTCGGATTACTTCTTTGGGATTGTAGGCCTCCGGAAGATCGTTTCTAGGGCCGTGATAAAGCAGGTCTCCGAGAATTACAAGACGCTCCGCGTTGTATTTTTCCAATGCTGAAACGGCGTAAGAAGCGCCCTTGAAATCGCCGTGAATATCAGAGCAAATTATAAGCTTCATTTTGACTCCTTGGGATTGATTAATCCGGTTCCGATACCGAGAGCTCTTTTAAGCTCGCTGCGTATTTTTAACATCAGCTCAACGTCCGCTTTGCACACCTTTCTGTCGTAGGTATATAAACCGTTCGTCTCATCTTCGATGTCCGAAATCTGAGTATAAACCAGGGCAGAAACACAACGCTTGACTAACGGAAGCGCCTCGTGCAAGTACAGAATTCTTAACGCCTTGTTAAAACTTTCCTTCGATTTAAGGGTGGAGTATCCGTAATTTCCTTCGCCGAAAAGATGTCCTTCCACGCGGTAGGAATATCCGCCGAATTCGCTCAAAACGGTAGGCCTTTCAGTATGGGGCTTCGCCTTCAAGCTCTTGAAATAAATATGGTGAGAAACCACGTCGCTTTCACTCTGCCAAAACCAACCTGACGTAGCGTCGAAAATACGTGTCTTGTCAAGCATTTTGAGTTTTATATACATTTCATCAGCATTGAACTGACCCCATCCTTCATTGAAAACCGTATAACACATCACTGAGGGGTGATTGTGTAAAAGTTCAACTGTCTTTATTGCGGTTTTCTCGAAAATTTCCCTTGACTCAGGGTTCTTGTGAAGGTTCTTGTCCTTCATCCTTTTAAAGCCGATAGTAGGCAGAGCAGTGTCACGGAAAAACGAATAGTCGGAGTTGTTAACCATATCCTGAAAAACAACCATACCAAGAGTGTCGCATAAATAATAGAACATCGAAGGCTCGATTTTAATATGCTTTCTCAGCATATTGAAACCAAGCTTTTTCGCGTTTTGAATATCGCACTTATAGCTGTCGTAGGTGGCGGGAGTGTAAATTCCGCCGGGAAAATACCCCTGGTCTAAAAGTCCGTGGAACAGGTATGGCTCTCCGTTGAGACAGAGGCGCATAACTCCCTTGAAGCTGCGCATTCCGATTTCTCGCAACGCAAAATAACTCTCTATTCTGTCCTCATCTGTCTCGATGGAAAAGTGGTAAAGGTATGGGTTTTCGGGAGTCCAAAGGTTTATTTCCTTGGGTTCTATTCTGATTTTTTCTTCGTCAAAGCAGAATTCCTCCCCGGTTTCAAGAAGAGTCAATTTCTTTGTGCCCACGTCTCCCGAAATTTCTATTGTAACACCTGTTAAATCGGGAACGATTTTGATTTTTTCGATACGTTTTTGAGGCACTGCTTCCAGCCACACCGTCTGCCAAATACCGCTCACGGGGGTGTACCACATTCC
>JAZUPQ010000068.1:0-2756 GCA_045605265.1 Eubacteriales bacterium
CTTCCGGTTGTGGAAAGACCACTCTACTGAACTTAATCGGCGGTCTTGACCACTATACCTCGGGCGACCTCGTTATAGGCGGACGCAGTACCAAATCTTACACAGACAAGGACTGGGATGTTTATAGAAACCACAGGGTAGGATTTATATTTCAAAGTTACAACCTTATACCGCACCAAAGCGTTTTGGAAAACGTAGAACTATCGCTCGCCATCTCCGGAATATCACGCGAGGAGAGGGCAGAGAGAGCAAAAATCGCCCTTGACAGAGTGGGCCTCAAAGGTCAGTACTATAAGAAGCCTAACCAACTTTCAGGCGGTCAGTGTCAGAGGGTTGCGATTGCGAGAGCGCTAGTCAACGACCCTGAAATTCTGCTCGCCGACGAACCTACGGGCGCGTTGGACACCCAGACCTCAAAGCAAATTATGGAGCTCATCAAGGAAATTTCCGGCGAGAGACTCGTAATTATGGTAACTCACAACCCCGAAATTGCCGACGAGTATTCATCGAGAATTATCCGCCTTGTCGACGGACTTGTGACCGAGGACACAAATCCCTTCCCCGAAGATGAAGAACGGCTCGAGGTAGAGGAAACTCTGCGCCAAGAGGAAGAAGCTTTCCTGGAAGAAACGAAAAATATAAAAAGCGAAAAGGAGCTGAAAAAGCTCAAAAGAAAGCGTAAAGAAAAAGCAAAGATGTCCTTCTTTACCGCATTTAAGCTCTCCGCGAAGAATTTGATTTCAAAACGCGGAAGAACCTCCATGGTAGGCTTTGCGGGCTCTATCGGCATTATCGGTATCGCTATGGTTCTCGCCTTTTCCGCAGGAATTAAGGGCTACGTAGCCTCAATGCAGGACGATATGCTATCCGGAAACCCTATTGTAATTTCCGAAACTACATACGATCTTGCAACACTTATGGATATGATGAACCAAAACACCGAGGAGGAAACGGAAAAGCTGCCCGGAAAGGCGTACATCGCTTCCCTTATAGAGTTTGTTATTAAGTCTAACAAGACTATGAACAGCGCCATAATACAAAACGACATAAATTCAAATTACATCAAGTTTGTGGAAAATATGCCGAAGGAATATTATAACGCTGTTGTTCACGATTACGGTCTGGATCTGTCTTACAGTCTCTACACCGATATAAACAGAGGCTTTGGCGGAGCAAACACCACCGAGTCCATGTCGATTAGCTCGATAACCGAGATGTACACCACTATGCTGAACGGCACCGACTTCTCGGAATTTACCTCCTTCGTGAATCAAATAGTTCCATCGTTCCAACAGGCTCCCAACAACAAGGAGTACATCGCAAGTCAATATGAAGTTTACGGTGAGATTGCCGACGAAAAAGATGAAATTATGTTGGTTTTGAGCAAAGACCAAGCAATCTCCGATATTCTTCTCGCGAGGCTCGGCTATTACACCGAGGAAGAATTCTATAATATGATATTCAAAGCTACGGAGGACGAGAGACACAACGACAAGCTGGACGTTGAGTATTTCGAATTTGACGAGCTTATTGACGAAAACAAAGTCTTTACCTGGTATCCGAACGACGCTATTTTCGCAAGACAGCCTACCAATCCGCTCAATCCTTTCGCGTATAATAACATGGCTGACGATATAGATTATGAAAACAGTAACGAAATAGTAAATCTCAGGGTTACCGGCGTACTTATGCCTAACGAGAATACCTCATACGGCTGTCTCAAATCCGGAATTTATTACACCGAGGAGCTGACGGAGCATATTCTGTCGGTAAATGCAGACTCCGAAATTTCAAATTATGTTGAGGAGAAAGGCAACATAACCTCAATGTTCATTATGCCCGGCGTTGCCAGCGGTATAAGCTACAAGATTGATTATCAACCATTTGAGTTTGAAAACGGACAGCCCAAGACGGTTGAGGAAACCGTGCTTTTGGGAAGCAGTCTCGGAGTTGAGGATATTATGAGCTCTATGGGTAATCAAGGCGGTCAAGACGGCGGCTCCGGGCAAACTCCTCCCGGAAGCTCAGGCGGAGCGAATATTGATTTGCAAAAAATCAAAACCCTCTCCCTTCGTCACGTAGGCGGAAATAATATTTCAAACAAAATATTTATTTATCCGATATCCTTCGACTCAAAGAACCTTGTAACCGACTACCTCGATACTTGGAACAGCGATGGGAACATAACCCTCGACGGAGATACAATTAAAAGAGCGGACAGGACGGATATAGTATATACCGACACGCTTGAACTTGTTATCAATCTCATCAACACGATGATAGACATAGTTTCCTACGCTCTGATTGCGTTTACCTCTATTTCGCTCGTAGTATCAACGGTTATGATAGGAATTATAACCTATGTTTCGGTTGTTGAGAGAATTAAGGAAATAGGCGTAATCCGTTCGCTTGGCGGACGTAAAAAGGACGTGCGCCACCTGTTCAATGCAGAGACCTTTATTATCGGCTCTCTGGCAGGTCTTTTCGGCATCGGCGCGACATACCTGATATCTCTTATAGTAAATCTAATTCTCAGACCTCTGATTGGATATTCTTCCATCGCCGCGCTTCCTATTCACCAAGCAATTATTCTTGTACTGCTCTCAATAGGATTAACGCTTATCTCGGGATTGATACCTGCAAGCAACGCAGCAAAAAGAGATCCTGTCGTAGCATTGAGGACAGAATAAAACCAAAAATATATAAAGAGTCCGGGCAGGAAAGCCTTGCCCCCCCGGGCCACTTTTTGTTTTGTC
>JAZUPQ010000069.1:0-6035 GCA_045605265.1 Eubacteriales bacterium
AAGCATACTCGTCCTCACCAAAACCTCCTCGCCCGTGCGTTCTATTGATATTGTAGAGTATATGGGATTTTCCAAGCCGAGCGTCAGCAGAGCGGTCAAAAATCTGAAAGACGGCGGCTATCTCAACGTCGATAAGGACGGATATATCACCCTCACCGAGCTCGGTCTTGAAGAAGCGGATAAGATGTATGAAAGACACCGCATTTTATCCTCGTTTCTGATATCGCTCGGAGTTGACGAGGACACGGCAACGAAGGACGCCTGCAAAATAGAGCACGTCATTTCCGACGCCTCGTTTGAGAAAATCAAAGAAAAAATTATTTAACGCTCTGTTTTCGTTCTGCTTTGACGGCAGATACGCTTTGGGAGCGTTTTGGGGAGTTCTATGAAAAAGATATCATTTCTTTTAATCTTCATTTTGGCGTTATCGCTCATCCTCACCTCGTGCGATCTGTCTTTTTTAGAGGAATTGACCGGCAACAGCTCCTGCTCAAACGGCGGAGCTCATACCGACGGTGATAACAACCTCATCTGCGACATTTGTAATGAAAAAATCGAGGCAGACAACGACGGAGACGGGGGCGGAAGCACTGATAATGACGGCGACGGAAGCACTGATAATGACGGCAACGGAAGCGGAAACGGTAACGGCGGTGACAGCGACGGAGGCGGAAGCGAAAGCGGCGGTGACAGCGACGGGGGCGACGGTGAAAAATGCGTACATACCGACGCTGACGGCGACAAATACTGCGACAAATGCCGCGAAAGCATTTTCATCGTGGTGGATTTTTATGCCATAAACGACCTGCACGGCAAATTCAACGACACAGACTCGAATATCGGCGTAGACGAATTGACCTCCTATCTCATCAGTAAAACCTCAAAAGACGATTTCGCGGTGCTCCTTGCAAGCGGCGACATCTGGCAGGGCGGCGGTGAATCCAACCTTACCGAAGGTCTCATTATGACCGATTGGATGAACCGACTCAATTTTGACGCTATGACGCTCGGAAATCACGAATTCGACTGGGGTGAGGACGCCATAGAGGCGAACGCGGCTCTGGCAGAATTCCCAATCCTCGCAATCAACGTTTATGACCGCGAGACGAACGAAAGAGTGGAATACGCAGAGTCCTCTCTGATGATTGATTACGGAGAAATTCAGGTGGGAATTATCGGAGCAATCGGAGACTGTTACAGTTCAATCGCGAGCGAAAACACCACAGGTGTTTATTTTAAGCTGGGAAGCGAGCTGACGAGCCTTGTAAAAGCCGAGTCAAATAAATTGAAGGCGGCGGGAGCAGACATTATCGTTTACTCAATTCACGACGGAACGGAAGGCTACGGAACAAGCGTGGGAGCAAGCGAGCTTTCTCCTTATTACGACATTCAGCTCTCAAACGGTTACGTGGATTTGGTTTTTGAGGCTCACACTCACCAAAGGTACGTTAAGGTAGACTCGTACGGAGTATATCACGTGCAGGGCGGAGGCGACAACGACGGTATTATCCACCTCGAAATCAAGTACAATACCATCACAGGCGAGCCCTACGTTCCAAAGCCTGAATTCGTATCGAGCTCGGTATATGAAAATTTCAACGACTCGCCGATTATAGACGAGCTATTAGAGAAGTACAAAGACCAAATTTCAGTAGGAACGAGAGTTCTCGGAACGAACTCTTACTACCGAAACAGCAGTTATATTTCAAGCCTTGTGGCGAAGCTCTACGCGGATTTTGCAGTTAAGCAGTACGGTGACGAATACAGCATTGTTCTCGGCGGCGGCTCTCTGAATCTGAGAAGTCCGTACTCTCTGCAAGAGGGTGAGGTCACCTACTCGGATTTGCTCTCCATTCTCCCCTTTAACAACCAGCTGACGCTCTGCTCAGTCAGGGGCAGCGTTCTTAAAGAACGGTTTATCCAAAACAGCGAATACCGTATAGGTTACACCGATTACGGCAGAAACCTCACAATCGAGGACAGCGGAATTTATTATATTCTCGTAGACACCTGGACCTCGAACTACTACAAGAACAAACTCACCGTCGTTGAAACCTACGACGAGGAGTTTTACGCCCGCGACCTCTTGGCAGAGTATATCGAAAACGGCGGTCTCAACTGAATATTTTTTCAGCGCTTGGATTTGACTTATATCAAATTCGAGCGCTTTTTTTCAAATCGGCAGAACGCGTTTTTGAACAGCAAATGTCAAAATAAATTCCGCCATTTGTAAGTTATTGCAGTTTTTTGTACCGGTTTTTTGTACACTATGACAAAATAAATGATTAATTCGACAAAAATTGTAAAAACTCTATTGTTTTTTATTTCTTTAAGTGCTATAATTATTATTGCAAAAGGCACACTTGCGCCCATTTTATATTACTTGAAAGGAGATAGGTATGTTAGAGAGTATTCAAAAGGCGAGTATGTGGAAAAGAATTTCCGCTTATCTTTGCGATTTTATTGCCTTGGCAATAGTATCCGTCGGCTTTGCATTTTTACTTTCAAGTATTTTGGGCTATACCGACCACAACGACAGACTCGAAAATTATTACGCCGAGTACGGCAAGGAATACGGCGTCGATTTTGAGATTGGCAATTCCTCCGGAGTTCCTTACACGGAAGAAGAACAAAGGCTCTTTGACAGCCTGACCGAACAGTATAAAGCAACGGGAGAGTACGATTTTCATAATTTTGAAATCACTTGGGAAAAGTACGGCGCTCTCTCAAAAGAAGATAAAATCAAATACGATTTTCAATACAGCGTGGCCTATGAAGCGCTCACCTCCGACGAAGACGTGTTATACACCTTCAATATGGTAATCAACCTAACTCTTTTAATAGCCACTATCGGAATATTGCTCGGATACATCATCACCGAGTTTATCGTTCCGATTATATTCAAAAACGGACAAACACTCGGCAAAAAGGTGTTTGGCATAGCGGTTATGAGAGAGGATAGCGTTAAAATGAGTAACGTAGCCCTGTTCATACGCACTATCCTGGGTAAATACACGATAGAGACTATGATACCGGCTTACATTATCGTCCTCATTTTCTTTAACGCCGTCGGAATAGTGGGAACGGTTATTTTAGGTCTTATTTTATTGCTTCAAATAATTATGCTCTCTACAACGAAAAACAGGTGCGCTATCCACGATATTTTGGCAGGCACTGTGACCGTGGATATGCAGAGCCAGAGAATTTTTGAAACAAAGGACGACCTGATCGCCTACAAAAACAAAATTCACGAGGATTTTGTCTCCAAAGCCGAGTATAAATAAGCAATTTATATAAATCATTTTGTTAACACTGATTGAAAGGAAGATTTCTATGAAAGTCGAATTGCAAAATCTAACAAAAATCTTTCCCTCTCGTAACAAAAAATCTAATGAAGAGGTAATCGCCGTAAATAATTTCACGTTTACGATTCCGGACGGCAAGCTCATCGGCCTTCTCGGTCCTTCGGGCTGCGGTAAGAGTACGACTCTTTATATGATTTCGGGCCTTCAAAAGCCTACGAGCGGAAGGATACTTTTCGGTGATGACGACGTAACCGAGCTCACCCCCGAAAACAGAGGTGTCGGTCTGGTGTTCCAGAACTACGCGCTTTATCCTCACATGACGGTAAAGCAGAACATTCTCTTCCCTCTCCAAAACCTCAAAGGCGCAGACAGAATGACCAAGGAGGATATGCTTGACAGAGCTATGTGGGCGGCGCGTCTGGTTCAAATCGACGAGCTTATGGACAGAAAGCCCAGCGAGCTTTCAGGCGGTCAGCAGCAGCGTGTTGCAATCGCCCGCGCGCTCGTAAAAACTCCCCGCGTGCTTCTTCTCGACGAGCCTCTCTCCAACCTTGACGCCCGTCTCCGTCTTCAAACCCGCGAGGAAATCAGAAGAATTCAAAGAGACACTAAAATCACTACGATTTTCGTAACCCACGACCAAGAGGAAGCGATGTCTATCTCCGATATGATAGTAGTTATGAAGCTCGGCGTTCTCCAACAGATTGGCGCGCCGCAGGAAGTATACGACGATCCTCACAACCTTTTCGTAGCGAAGTTCCTCGGCACTCCCCCAATCAACGTATTTGAGGGCTACGTAAGAGGCGGTAAGCTCTACATAGGCGACGAAGCGGTTCTCGAAGTAGACGGCGTTGCAGACCAAGAGGTGCATATCGGTATCCGTCCCGAAGGCTTTGTTCCCTCGGCAAACGGCGAATTCACCTGTCATCTTGAAAGCGTAGAGGTAATGGGACGCGATGTGAGCATCGTTTCAACTCACGAAAGCAGTTCGAATCCTCTCATCCGTTCAATCGTAGATGCGGATAACAAAATCGACAGATCGGCTTCACAGGTTAAATATTCTCTCAAACCTCATAAGGTATTCCTTTTCAGTAAGGAGACCGAGGAAAGAATCTATTTTGGCGATCAATTCGTCTCAAAAACAGAGGAGTAATTGCTATGGTCGAAAGTAAACAACAATGGAAGGCCTGGCTCTATCTCTCCCCCGCTCTCATCCTTCTGCTGATTTTCACCGTATGGCCGATTATCAACACGATAAGAATGGCTTTTCTTGAAAATTACAGCGGACTTGCCGCCGTCGGAGGAAAAGAGTTTACCTTCGGTATAGGAAACTTTGTCAAGGTGCTTGAATACAAGAAGTTCCTTACCTGTCTTAAAAACACTATTTTGCTTTGCGTTCTTACGGTTCCGATTTCAACCTTCCTCGCTCTTCTCATCGCCGTATGTCTTAACGCAATCAAGCCGCTGCAAAGATTTTTGCAGACGATATTCTTCCTGCCCTACGTAACCAACTCTATCGCTATCGGTATGGTATTCGCGGCTATGTTCAACATCGTCGGCTCGTTTATCGGTACTCCAAATTCGCAGATTTTCACTCCGGGTATTATAAACTACATTCTCGGACTGTTCGGAATTGAGCCTGTGAGCTGGATTAACGCGGGTTCAACCTACGCGGCAAACCTCACGGTTATGGTCGTATATATCGTATGGAACGCCCTTCCCTTTAAAATTCTCGTTCTTCTCGGCGGTCTGCAAGGTATCAACAAACAGTATTACGATGCTGCAAAGGTTGACGGCACGAGCAGAGTCAGAGTCTTTGGAAGAATTACAGTTCCGCTTCTCTCACCAATGCTTGCCTACGTAGTTATCACGGGCTTCATCGGCGGATTTAAGGAATACACGAGCATCGTCGGTATCTTCGGCGAAAGCATGGGTCCTCCTCACGCGCCCGGCAGACTCAACACGATGGTAGGATTTATCTACGACGCCCTGTCGAGAAACAACCAAGGACGCGCTTCGGCAGCGGCAATTATACTGTTCGGTATTATTCTTGTTGTAACTCTGATTAACCTCTCGGTCAGCAAGAAGAAGACTCACTATTAAGGAGGTTAATATGGCACAGATTAAAGCTTTAAGCGAAAAAGACCTTGAAAAAACCTCCGCCACTCAAAAGGTAGTAAAGGTTCTGGTACAGATTGCTCTTTACGCCTTCCTCGGATTTATGGCGTTAATCGTCCTGTTCCCGTTCTATTGGATGATTATTTCATCTCTCAAAACCCTCGCAGAGTATAAGGAATACGTCCCGACCTTCTGGCCAAGACAGATTATGTTCTCAAACTACGCAGAGGCGTTCAGCGCGGCTAATCTCGGCAGACTTTTCCTTAACACCGTGTACGTCGGTCTTGTATCGACTGCTCTCTCGCTCGTAATTACGGTGCTTACGGCCTTCGCCTTCGCCCGTCTTGAATTCAAGGGCAAGAACACTCTCTTTGCGGCGCTTCTCGCCACGATGATGATTCCCGGTGAGCTTTTCACGATTACGAACTACTCTACCGTAACCACGTTCGGTTGGCTGAAATCCTATACCGTACTTATAGTTCCTTTTCTGGTGTCGGTATTTTACATTTATCTTCTGCGTCAGAACTTCCTTCAAATTCCAAACGAGCTTTACCTCGCCGCAAAGGTTGACGGTACGAGCGATTTGAAATATCTTTGGAAGGTTATGATTCC
>JAZUPQ010000070.1:0-5617 GCA_045605265.1 Eubacteriales bacterium
GTTGAGGGTGTTGCAATCGCAACAATCCTGGCTCAAGGTATATCGGCAGTCACCGTTATGATACTGCTTTGTAAAACCGATAGCGTCGTTAGATTAAGCATCAAAAAAATAAAAATCGACGCTAAAATACTGGGCAGTATAGTAAAGGTTGGCGTGCCGTCGGGACTTCAAATGGCGATTACCGCCTTTTCGAATATTTTTGTTACAGCATATATTAACTTCTTTGGCACTGCGTGCAGTGGCGGCTGGACAGCATATACGAGAATAGATCAGTTCGTAATCATTCCCATAAACGCAATATCGCTTGCCACCACGACCTTCGTAGGTCAAAATTTAGGTAAGGGGCAGATTGAGAGGGCAAAAAAAGGTGTATCCGTTTCAATGAAAATTACCGTTTTAACCACGGTATTGATTGGACTTCCGATAATCATCTTTGCCCCCGACATAGTGTACTTTTTTAACAAAAATCCTGATGTAATCGAATATGGAAGTATGTTTTTGAGTAGGCTGACTCCATTTTACATAGCCTTCACGATAGGAAACATTTTGGTTGCCGCTCAACGCGGTGCAGGCAATACAATAACTCCGATGATAATAATACTTTCTTCTTACGTAGCATTCAGGCAGATATATCTCTTTATTATGTCAAACTATATATCAAATACGGTAATTGCAATCGCCGCCGGGTATCCTGCGGGCTGGTGCATAGCCTGTATAGCAAATGTTATTTACTACCTTATCAAAGGTATAAATAAATCAAAAATAGTCGAATCTGTTTCAAGATAAATAAAAAGCTATTGAAAGCCGGGTAGGTTTTCAATAGCTTTTTTTCTGAAAAATCAATATTCAGAGGTATAGTTGTCAAAATATCCCTGAATGTGAACGATAGGAGTACCCTTGTCTCCCGAGCCTGATGTCAGGTCGCAAAGCGAACCGATAAGGTCGGTCAACTGTCTGGGCGTCGTTCCCTCGGAAGCCATCTGGCCAAAGAGGTCGGCGTCCTTTTGGGAAATCTTATTTTTAATAGCCTCGCGGAGCTCGTTACCCGAAAGTGAAGCAAATTCGTTATCTGCGAGATATTTCAGTTTAAGCTCGTTTGGCGTACCGTTAAGCCCTTTGGTATAGGCAGGGGCAACGACAGGGTCTGCAAGTTCCCAAATTTTTCCGACAGGGTCTTTGAAGGCTCCGTCTCCGTAGACCATAACCTCAATGTTCTTTCCCGTTGCGTCAAAGATTTTTTTCTGAATCGCATCGACAACAGCCTGACAGTCGCGGGGGAAGAGCTTTACCTGGTTTTCCGTGGCTTTATTAGAGCCTAGAAGACCGTAATCTGCGTTGTATCCGCTGCCGTCTATTGATTCTGTGAGAATTTCATCAAGTCCGAAAACCTTTTCAGCGCCTGCGGCAGCCAAAAGCCTTCGGGTTCTGAAACGTGAGTGTATATCGCAGTTGATTACGTTTTTAGTATATTTGAGAATCGCTCTTGCGTCGTTGGCAAATACGATTTGACATTCAGCTCCGCATTCGCGAATAAGACTTTCGTAATATTCAACATAGTCAATGCCTGTAAATCTGTGCTTTTGATATCCAAAAAGCTCGCGGTATTTTTCAAGAGACAGCACGTCTGTATAGGGGTTTACTCCCTTTTCATCAAGTAAATCAAGACTAATAAGGTGGTTTCCAACCTCATCGGAGGGATAAGAAAGCATTAAAACAATTTTCTTAACTCCGCTGGCAATACCGCGAAGGCAGATAGCAAATCTGTTACGGCTCAAAATCGGGAAGATAACTCCGACGGTCTCGTCGCCGAATTTCGAATGGACATCCTTTGCAATATCATCAACGCTGGCGTAGTTGCCTTGCGCTCTGGCTACAACAGCCTCAGTCATCGCCACGATGTCTCTGTCACGAATGGGGTATCCTTCGTTTTCGGCGGCGTCAAGAACGCATTTTGTAACGATCTCGACAATATCGTCGCCTTCTCTGATAATGGGGGCCCTGACACCTCTAGAAACTGTACCAATCATACGACTCATAGTATGCTCCTTTTTGATTTACACCGAATATAGAGTAAATCCTTAAATTTTAACAAAGTGTATTATAACAGAAAAAAAACTTGTTGTAAATAGTTTTACGCAAAAAAATGCAATTAAAATCACAATTTTAATATTTCTTTGAGAACCCCGCTTATTTTTTTTGCCATAATTACAAATCCGAAATCGTTTGGGTGAATTGACTCAACCGTAAATCCGTCATATCCGCCTTCCTGCATCATCTTTGTTCCATCGATAAGGTGAACGTTTTTATCTCCTGCCGCAATAGCGTTTTGGTAGGTTTTCGTGATTACGCGGAGTCTGTTTACGGAATCGTTACTTTCATAATAAACCGGTCTTGAAATCATAATAATTGGCAAATCGGGATTTTTCCCCCTTATGATTTTGAACATAGGCTCGTGAGTTGCTTCCAGCGTTTTCCAACTGGGCGAGTTGTAGTCGTAGTCGTACACGAAAGCGGACATATCAAGTCCCGCAATATATTCAGCCATAGCAGTCTCACCCTTCGCGCTTCCCGAGAATCCCAAATTTACGTGGTCGCATTTCAGTTCTCTTGATACAATGGAGGTGTATGCGTTTCCGGGGTGGGAGGCGCAGCCGCCCTGAGTAATCGACGAGCCGTAAAAAACAACGGGCTTATCTATAAGATACGGAGTGGGAGCTTCCACAACAGAGCCCTTGTCAAGACCGACGGTGAGCGAAAAGACACCCGAATAGAGCGGAAAGTTGATTTCTATGTCGCGAATTCCGTCGTAAGGGACCGTGCGGAGAGCAGGATAGGCTTCGGTGTATCTTGGCGGCGGAACAAATGTGGAGACGAATTTCCCGTCTGCGTATAAATCAAATCCCGCGACACCCGTAATCGGCATATTGTAAAGCGAGCCGCCGGCAATTTTTGCGAAAATTGCTACGGATTTTGAGTCGGTTCTGAATCTCAGTCTGCCGCCCGCGGTGCTTCTGTTGTTGACTTCGACACCGGGGTTTACCTTCTTTGCAATCTCTGTCGGCATTCTCTTGAAGAAAGGCTCGCTCTCGCTTGGAGAAATGAGTCCGCAAACTTCAAAAGGCTTTGCCAAACAATCGTAAAGATCCAAATTCTCGGTTGAAAAATTGGTATTCACTTTAAAATTTTCGTCTATTTTGGAAATGTCAATCATAATCAAATACTCCCATATAAAACCGGTATATTTACACTATAACACAACGGCTGTTTGTTGTCAATATTAATCATAGATTAATGAGTTAAAATATGGGGGTTGATTTTTGAATGATATTATGCTATAATGCTTATTGTGTCTTTCCAAAAATCGACGCAATATTATAAAATAAGACAAAGGAAGTGTATTAATTAATGAGTACCGCTATACTTGATGGTAAGACGCTGAAAAATATGCTGATTGGCGCTACCGAGTATATTAGGACTAACTCTGCAGAGATTAACGACCTAAATGTTTTTCCTGTACCCGATGGAGATACGGGAACAAATATGACAAAAACACTGGAGGGCGGATTGTCACAAATTGCGAGGGAAGAGTCGGACTCTATCGCTTATGTGATGGATAAATTTGCCCACGGACTTTTGCTTGGAGCAAGAGGAAATTCAGGAGTAATTCTCTCACAGATTTTTGCGGGAATTAAGGAAGTTCTCTCCAAATACGATAAGGTAACAGCCTGTGATCTTTCGGAGGCATACAAGAGCGGAATTGCAAAATCCTACGCATCCGTTTCAAATCCGACCGAGGGAACAATTCTCACGGTTTTCCGTGAGAGCACTGAACACGCCGCTGACAGAATAAACAAGGATTCAACAATAGAAGATTTCTACAAATTGCATATAGCGGAAGCAAAGAGATCTCTTGAAAGAACGAAAGAAATTTTACCCGTTCTTGCCGAGGCAGACGTCGTTGACTCAGGCGCGGCAGGTTACCTCTGTATCGCTGTCGGTATGTATTCCGCTCTCACCAACAAATACAAAGCCGATATTTACAAATTTAGTGAACCCGAGAGCGCACCCGCGCTTGATTTTAACCGTTTTACAAGAGACAGTAAGCTTGAATACGGTTATTGCACCGAATTTTTGCTCCGTCTGACAAGTGATAGAGTAGACGTAGAAAAGTTCGAGACAAGCGTTATTGTAGACGAGCTCAAATCTATGGGCGGCGAGAGTATCGTCGCTTATAAAGAAACCGACATTATCAAGATTCACGTACATACGATGACACCGGGCGCTGTTTTGGGAATTGCCCAAAAATACGGCGAATTTTTGACGGTAAAAATCGAGAATATGGCTCTTGGACATTCCGAGACCGAAAAAACAAAGAAAAAACCAAAGAAAAAGAAAAAGTTTGCCACGCTGGCAGTTGCTTCGGGCGAGGGAATTTGCGCCTTGTTTAAGGATATGGGCGCCGACGGAATCGTATCAGGAGGCCAAACCGACAACCCGTCAACGGAGGAATTTATATCTGCGTTTGATGAGATGAATGCAGAATCGATAATCGTTCTCCCCAACAACAAAAACGTAATGCTCGCCGCAAATCAAGCGAAGCAGATGTACGAAAAATCCGATGTTTATATCGTTCCTACCACTACTTTGATGGAGGGTTATGGCGCTCTGTCCGTAATAACTCCCGGTATTACCAACATGCAGTCTTTGGTTGAGAGCGCATCGAGAGCTGCCAAAAACGTTCTCGGCTCTGAAATTACAAGAGCAGTCAGAGATGTGACTATTGACGGCCACGACATAAAAAAAGGCGATTATATCGCCATAACAGGCGGTGAAATCAGCGCAGTCTCCGACACTCGCGAAAACACTCTTCTTAATATGCTCGATTCCATCGAGAATTTGGAGGATTACGAGATTATTACATTATTTGTAGGTATTGACGTAGATACCGACGCGAGAGTTGCAATCACCGAGACCCTCGAAGAAAAATATCCCGATCACGAAATTGTAGTTTATGAGGGCAAGCAGGAGCTGTACGACTTCTACGTAGCCATAGAGTAGGGAGGCATTATGAAAAAATACAAAGTTGCGCTTGATGTAATGGGAAGCGATAAGGGCGCGGAAATGATGGTCCGCGGCGCGAAAATGGCTCTTGATAAGCACGAGGATTTGGATTTGCTCCTTGTCGGAGATGAAAGCCTGATATTAAAGGCGTGCAAAGAGAATGACGTTCCGGAAAACAGAGTTGAAATTCTCCATGCAGACGAGGTAATTACAAATTACGACTCTCCCGCAGTCGCCCTTTTCCAAAAAACAAATTCCTCTCTCGTTCTGGCACTCGATGCCACCGCGAAAAGAGATGATATCTGCGGGATGGTAAATGCGGGAAGCACGGGCGCTCTGCTTGCAGGAACCGTAAAATACCTATCTCGCGAGGATAGAGTGAGACCTGCTCTCGCGGCGACACTCCCGGCGGAGAAGGGCGGATTTGTCTGCCTCGTTGATACGGGAGCGACCATAGACTGCACTCCCGCTATGCTTCTTCATTTTGCTAAGCTTGGCAGCTCTTTTATGAAGGATATGTATAAACTCGATACCGTAAAAGTCGGACTCTTGTCCA
>JAZUPQ010000071.1:0-16476 GCA_045605265.1 Eubacteriales bacterium
CCGCCGTCAAGCTGTACCATCGGGCGAATTTCGGGCGGAAGAACCGGGATGGTATCAAGTATCATCCATTCGGGTCTGTTGCCGGATTTTCTAAACGCTTCGACAACTTCAAGTCTCTTTATGAGCTTGATTTTCTTTTGAGCGGACGCATCAACGAGTTTCTCGCGAAGCTCGGTCGAAAGCTTATCAAGGTCAAGCTCTCGGAGAAGCTCGCGGATTGCCTCTGCGCCCATTCCTGCGCGGAAGTCGTCCTCGTACTTTGCTCTTGCGGCATTGTATTCGTCTTCGCTTAAAAGCTGTTGCTTTTCAAGAGGTGTATTACCCGGATCAATTACTATATATCTCGCATAGTAGATAACTCTCTCAAGAAGCTTTGGTGAAACATCAAGGAGCAAAGACATTCTCGAAGGAATGGCTCTGAAGTACCAAATATGCGACACGGGGCAGGCAAGTTCGATATTACCCATACGCTCACGGCGTACCTTTTTGGTTGTAACTTCAACGCCGCACTTCTCGCAAACCTTGCCCTTAAAGCGTACTCTCTTGTACTTACCGCAATAACATTCCCAGTCCTTAGACGGACCAAAAATCTTTTCGCAGAAAAGGCCATCCCTTTCCGGTCTTTGATTACGGTAGTTAATGGTTTCTGCTTTTGTGACTTCGCCGTGTGACCAAGAACGAATCATCTCGGGCGAGGCGAGGCCAATCTTAATCGAGTCAAACGCATTTCTTTCCATATTTATATTTTGTTATCCTTTCCCCCTGCTTTCGTCAAGCAGGGGTCGGACATTCCCTTCTGTAAATTATTCCTCTATATCGCTGTAATCTTCATCGACGTCAAAATCAGCCTCATCAGAATATTCATCATCAAAAGCCTCTTCATATTCACCGTCTTCAAGTTCCTCAAACTCTTCTTCAATCTCGTCGGCGTTCTCCTCTGACTTTTCGTCTATTGAGCGCTCAGCCTCGGAAAGTGTTGAATATACCGGAGTATCGTCTTCGATTACATCGGAGAGTTCTATTTCCTTGCCGTCAGAGTCCAATACCTTAATGTCAAGGCAGAGTGCTTGAAGTTCCTTTACAAGCACACGGAAGGATTCCGGAATACCCGGAGTAGGAATGTTTTGTCCTTTGAGAATTGCCTCAAAGGTCTTTGTTCTACCCGTCATATCGTCGGACTTAACGGTAAGGATTTCTTGAAGCGTGTAGGCTGCGCCGTAGGCTTCGAGAGCCCAAACCTCCATCTCACCGAAACGCTGTCCGCCGAATTGCGCTTTACCGCCGAGGGGTTGCTGCGTTACAAGTGAATAAGGGCCGATTGAACGGGCGTGAATCTTATCGTCAACAAGGTGGTGAAGCTTTAAGTAATACATTATTCCGACTGTTACAGGGTTGTCAAAGGGTTCGCCCGTGCGTCCGTCGTAAAGTGTTACTTTACCGTCAATAACTTTGAGGGTTTCTTTCGCCATAAGAGCTCTGAGCTTATTGTCGTCGTCTACTATGGATTGGTCAACTCTTTGAAGGTCGAGCTTGCCGTCCTCGCGGACAACCTCCATAAACACCGCTTTACCTCTTACGCTCTCGTTGGGGCGAATGTCACGAGTGTAGTTCGCCTGTCTCAGAAGCTCAAGGATATCGGTCTCTTTTGCTCCGTCGAATACGGGAGTCATAATCTTGATACCGAGCTTGCGGCAAGCGATACCAAGGTGAACTTCAAGCACCTGACCGATGTTCATACGCGAAGGTACGCCCAGAGGGTTAAGAACGATGTCAAGAGGAGTACCGTCTTTAAGGAACGGCATATCCTCCGGCGGAAGTATTCTGGATACAACACCCTTGTTACCGTGACGGCCTGCCATCTTATCTCCTACGGAGATTTTTCTCTTTTGAGCAATATAAACGTGAACAACCTTGTTTACGCCTGGAGCGAGGTCATCTGAATTCGAGCGGTCGTAAATCTTGATGTCAACGACAACGCCATAAGCGCCGTGAGGCATTTTAAGAGAGGAATCCTTAACCTCGCGAGCCTTCTCGCCGAAGATTGCGCGAAGAAGTCTTTCCTCCGGAGTAAGCTCGGTCTCGCCCTTAGGTGTTACCTTACCTACGAGGATATCGCCTGCGCGAACCTCGGTACCAATGCGGATAATACCGTCATTGTCCAGATTTTTAAGAGAATCCTCGGAAACGTTTGGAATTTCTCTCGTTATTTCCTGAGTGCCGAGCTTGGTGTCACGGGCTTCTATTGTATATTCTTCAATATGAATGGATGTATAAATATCGTCTCTTACGAGCTTTTCATTGAGAAGTACGGCGTCCTCGTAGTTATAGCCTTCCCACGTCATAAATCCGATAAGAGCGTTCTTACCGAGTGAGATTTCTCCGTTTGAGGTTGCGGGACCGTCGGCAATTACCTGTCCTTTGACTACGCGAGAGCCCTCTTCTACTATCGGTCTCTGGTTTACGCAAGTGCCTTGGTTACTTCTCTTAAATTTGATCAGTCGATAAACGTCCTTGCGGCCGTCGTCGGTGATGATAACGATCTCTTCTCCGCTTGCGCGCTCAACGAGACCGTCTTCCCTTGCTACGACAACAGCGCCTGAGTCAATCGCCGCTTTATATTCCATACCCGTAGCAACGATTGGAGAGTCGGTCATCATAAGAGGAACTGCCTGCTTCTGCATGTTTGAACCCATCAACGCACGGGTGTTGTCATCGTTTTCAAGGAATGGGATACAGCCCGCCGCAACGGAGACTGCCATCTGAGGAGTTGCGTCCATAAGGTCAACGTCTGTCGGTTCAACCTCAATGAACTCCGTCTTATATCTTGCGATAACCTTCTTGTTTGCAAAGGTTCCGTCGGGATTTATCGGCTCGTTTGCCTGAGCTACTACGTTGCCGTCCTCTTCATCCGCTGTGAGATAAAGCACGGTGTCCGTGAGCTTGCCTGTCTTTTTATCAACTACTCTGTAAGGAGCTTTAAGGAAGCCGTATTCGCTAATCTTTGCATAAGATGCAAGATAGGAAATAAGACCGATGTTAGGACCTTCGGGAGTTTCTACGGGGCAGATACGGCCGTAGTGCGTATAGTGTACGTCACGAACTTCAAAGGAGGCTCTGTCCTTTGAAAGACCGCCGGGACCGAGAGCCGAAAGTCTTCTCTTATGCGTAAGCTCGGCAAGGGGGTTGTTCTGGTCCATAAACTGTGAAAGAGGCGAAGAACCGAAGAACTCGCGGATTGCTCCTGCGATCGGACGCGTATTGAGAATTGTTTCGGGGCGAAGGTCATCAGCATCGTGAATTGACATTCTCTCTTTAATGACCTTGTCCATTTTGGACATACCGATTCTCATTTGGTTTTGAAGAAGCTCGCCTACGCAACGGAGACGTCTGTTGCCAAGGTGGTCTATATCGTCGGTTGTGCCAATATTGTGAACAAGGTTGAGAAGATAGTTGACGGATGCCAACATATCGTCCTTGGTTATGTGCTTTGGATAGAGGAGATGTACGCTGTCCTTAGAGGTCTTCTTAATATAATCAACGCGGGCTTCGCCGTCAAGTCCTCTCTCGTCAGCCTCTGCTATAATATCTTGAAGCACGGAATATCTGACCTTCTCGCCTGCTCTGATACCGCAGTCGGAGAGGTCGTATCCAAGCACGAGCTCGGGAAGAACCGTGTTGTTGGAGAACACTTTTACGATTTTATCGTTCTCGGTCTTAACGAGAACCTCGTTTACAAGGCTGTTTTCAATAGTGATAGCCAACTCTTTATCAATCTTTGCTCCCTCTTCGGCAACAATTTCGCCTGTAAGGGGGTTAACAACGGCAGAAGCAAGAGTAAGTCCCTCAATTCTCTTTGAAAGAGCAACTTTGCTATTGAACTTATATCTACCCACTACTGCAAGATCGTATCTCTTGGGGTCGAAGAAAAGGTTGTTGAATATCATCTCTGCCGACTCGACGGTAGCGGGCTCGCCCGGACGGAGACGCTTAAAGATTTCTTTAAGAGCTTCATCGCGGTATGAGGTGCCGTTCTCCTCAGCAAGAGTGCGGGTCTCGTCCTTTGCAAGAGTTGCAACAAGCATTTCTTCCTCACCGAACATATTGATGATATGCTCGTCACTGTCCTCGCCTGCGTTCATAAGAGAACGAACGAGCATAGTGATTGGAATTTTACGGGTTTTGTCAATTCTCACGTAGACAACGCCAAACGAGTCCGTCTCATATTCAAGCCAAGCGCCTCTGTACGGAATTACGGTCGCGGAAAAGGTGTGCTTGCCCTGCTTGTCAACGGAATCGGCATAGTACATACCGGGGGAACGAACGAGCTGAGAAACGATAACTCTCTCTGCTCCGTTGATAACGAAGGTTCCGTTATCCGTCATAAGCGGGAAGTCGCACATATAAACCTGCGCGGTCTTCAATTCGCCTGTCGCGTGATTGACGAGGCGTACGCCCACCTTCATGTGTGCATCGTAAGTTACGGTTCTATTCTTGCACTCCTCAATAGAATATCTGGGCTGAGGGTCAAGCGTATAATCCGTGAACTCGATAGACAGGTTACCCGTGTGGTCTACGACGGGAGATACGTCGCGAAGCACCTCGTTAAGTCCTTCCCTGAGAAACCACTCGTAAGAGTCCTTCTGCACCTCAATAAGATTTGGCATTTCAACAGAGTCCTCAATTTTAGAGAAACTCATTCTCACATTGTTGCCAAGCTTTCGGGGTTTTAAGTTCATAAAAAGAATCACTCCATTCTTGTAATTTTACAATCCTGATAGGTTTTTGCTTACAAACTGTCAATTTCTGTAAACAAAAACCACAAATACGCCCTTTTTTGTGTCGATATTTTAGTCCTTTTGACGAGGCGTTTTTGTAAAATGGGCATAATTATCCCATAGATACGCGATTATAACGCAGTTTAATATTATACCATAAAAATGCACTTTGTCAAGCCTTTTTTTGAAAAAATTTGGAAAAATTAAAATTTTATCGGTTTTATATCGGCTTTTTTTGTGGCAGAATATGTTTTTTGCCTTTTTTCCGCTTTATCGGACAGTAATTTGCTACCTAATTATATTCAAATAAAAAAATCCTTGAAAATTTCCTTTTTTTGTGGTATTATGATTTTACGGAAGTTTATAACGAATTCGAAAGGGATTTATTATGTTGAAAACACTTAAAGTAATATCCATAATCGTGATATTCACTATCGTTCTTTATCTCATTCTGTCAATACTTCCCCGACATGACAATTATGAAGGCGAAAATAATATGATGAGTGAGGGTGAGCTACCCGTTTTAATTGCTCACGGAGGCGGAAACAAGGAATTCCCCGACAACACTCTGGAAGCATTTTACAATGCCTACGGCGTTGACAGCAGAGTTATGATGGAGACCGACGTCAGTATAACGAAGGACGGAGTTTTAATCCTCTCTCACGATACGACGCTCGACAGAAAGACTAACGTCACGGGTAATATTGCCGATTGGAATTATTCCGACCTCATAAAAGAAAAGGTTAATTTCGGCTACACAAATCAGACCGATGACGGCGAAAAATTCGTTGAAGGTACGGAGCGTGTGAAATTTAAAGGCGAAAACGGAGAAGAAAAATACCCTACCGACCTTGAAAATTATCCCGACGGTTTGCCCGGCAGGGACAGGGAAATTTATCTTGCCACAACTCTTGAAGATTTGCTCGTCTCTTTCCCCGAAAACCGAATTAACGTGGAAATCAAGCAGTCCGGAGAGCTTGGCAAAAGAGCTCTTGAAGAAGCGTTGAGGCTCGTTGAAAAATACGACGCCTTTGACAGAGTCGTGCTTGCGAGCTTTCACACCGAAATTTATAACAGCTTTATCGAGCTTCAAGAAAACGGCGAAGTTCCCGAGAATTTTATGTATTCGCCCGGCACAAGTGGAGTCGTAAAGTATTATTTGCTTTATCTGTTCAATCTGGATATGTTTTTTGACGACGGAATTTGCGTGTTCCAGCTTCCTGATGAGATGTACGGTATTCATCTTGACACCGCTTCTCTCGTTAAAAACGCTCACGAACACAATATCGCTGTGCACTATTGGACGATAAACGATAAAGAAGCTATGAAGCACCTTATTGACATTAATGCCGACGGCATTATGACAGACTATCCGCACAGACTTAAAGAAGTCTACGACAGTTATATTTCAGATTAAAAGGAGAAGATTATTATGGCAGGTTCAAGAGGCGGCGGTTTTTCCGGAGGAGGCGGAAGAAGCTTTTCCGGAGGGGGCGGTTTTTCCTCATCGGGTTCAAGAGGCGGCGGAAGGACGTTCAGTACGAGACGGAGCTTTCCGGGAGCGACTCACTATGTTTACATAAACGCGATGGGACTGAACCGCGGTTTCTATTCTTCCGAGGTTCCAAAGAGAAAAAGCTACACGGGAACGATTATCCTGTTCTCTGTTATACTGGTTGCTATTATTGCTTTTGGCATTTTGGCTGCAAGCTCGATATACCCTACCAAGCTTTCCTCATCCTACGTAGAAGAAACGGGAGTTTATATCAAAGATGATGCGGGAATTATCAGTGATACGGAAAGTTTTAAAGAAGATATGACGCTTTTTTACGAGAAAACCGGAATTGAGCCATTTGTTTACACCTTAGCTGAAAGTGATTTTCCGGACAGAATTTACGGAACGCTTGACAAAAACTCTCTTGAGGAATTCGCCTACGACTCTTATTACGAATTTTTTGCCGACGAAGGACACTATATGCTGGTGTTCGTCAAATACGCCGACGGCGAGATTATGTGGCTTGAAATGGCGGGAGACGATACCGTTGATTTGCTTGACGGCCAAGCCTTTTCGATTTTTCAAAGAAGTCTTACGAGCGCGATCGCCGGCGATGAGGATTTTGGAAAAGCCGTATCCAAATGTCTTTTGGATATGAGCGAATACGCTTTTGAAATAACGAGCGAGGACAAGAGCGGCAGGGTTGCGATAATTATAGTTTTTTCATTTCTCGCTGTCCTCATAGTGTGCGGAGCGGTAAGCTCAATCAGACAAATAAAAATGGTAAATGAATATTGCGATTATCAAGAAAATAAGTTCGGAAGAAGCTCTCCCGAACTGTAAATGTAAAGTTTTGTAGTCATATAACAAGAAAACGCCCGAAAAAATCGGGCGTTTTTACTATATATTCAAATCAATTAATTTGGCAAAGCTCTCGTTTTTTTCAAGGTACACATCAGCGATTTTCTTTATTTCGTCCTGTCCGAAGTTGTTATCGTCATATATTCCGACGCACTTAAAACCATAGCCTTTTGCGCTTTTAATCGCTGTCAGCGAGTCCTCAAAAACCACCGTGTCTTCAAGCTTCGTTCCCAAAACTTCAAGGGCTTTTACATAAACGTCGGGACGGCTTTTATCAACTCCAAGTTCTGCGCAAGTGACGACATCTGTAAAATAGTCTTCAATGTTACAGCTTTTTAAAGCAAGTCTGACCATATTTTTTTTGCTCGCGCTGGCTACGCACATTTTTACTCCGCGTTTTTTCATAGCCCTTAAAAATTCGGTTACGCCCTCTTTTTCAAGAACCTTATTTTTATAGAAATCACGAAGAAGACTATTGCAGTATTCAATTAACTCATGGCTATCGGAAGCAACGCCGTAATTTTTGTGAATTAACTCCATGGAGTCGTCAACAACTATTGTCCGCGCCGCCTTATCATCCTCTTTCGTAGGCATAAAGTCGGGATTGTTAAGGTATTTTTCTCCCACCTTTTTCCAAAAATAGTTCCAAAAAATGAGTGAGTTTACAAGTGTTCCGTCAAGATCGAATATTGCGCCTTTCATCATTTTCTCTCCTTTTAAATACCAAGCTCGCCTCTGAAAAATCCGCGCGTATCGGCGTATCTTCCCTCAAAATCGAGGACGCTGAACCGAACGTACTTTGCTTCCTCCGGAATTACGAAATCCGCAGAAGTCGCAGGTGCGTCCTTACTGCCGTATACTCTTTGAGTTTTTTTGCTACCGTAAAACATAGTTATTTGCTTTGCACCATCGGTTTCTATATGAACCTTATTTCCGTCAAAGGTGAGCTCCTTGATTTCGGGACCCATTGAGGAGTAAAAGTCTCCCTTTTCAATGGCTTTAATTACCGAATCGTAACTCAAATCATCTGCCAAAACCATAGCAAATCCACCGAAAGAATCGCAGTCGGGCGCTCCGAATGGGCTGTGGTTGTGGTTATCATCTGCGCTATGGACGAAAATTCTCTTTCCGCTCCTCAAAAGTCGGTCGTATATTTGAGCATTGTACTCACATCCGCTCAAAAGATTAGAGCTGTAATTGCACATCTCCATTGAGGTAAAGCCCTCGTAGTCTATTATCTGTTCTATATCCTCAAGCGACCAATATGGGTGATTGTGAAAGCAAATATATCCTTCGTCAATCGATGCCTTAACAAAGGCGTTAATGTAATCAAGCTCGTATCTTCTCTCGCCCTGAAAATCCGATTTATCAAGCTTGGCCACCTCCTCTGCGGGAAGGTATTTACAATAGTTTCCGTAAAATCCAATATATTTCACGTTGTTCGGATTTTTTGCAATCAGGTTAATGTGGATTTCGGGAACGTAAGGGTTGAACTCTCTCTTTGTGCGGATATAAGCCTCGTAGCCCGTAAGCATAAGAAAATCTTTATCCGTCAGGTCGTTGTGAGCAATCGGCGCTTCGTGGTCGGTGATGGCAAGTATTGAATATCCTGCGTTTTTGTACGCCTCTTTAAGCTCGCTTGGCGTAAGATTTCCGTCTGAAATTTTACTGTGGCAGTGGAAATTTGCCTTGTACTGAATTTTGTTTTTCGGAATGTAACTGAACATACTTATACCCGCCTTGATATTTTTTGTGCATATTATATCACAGTAAAAAAGCAAAGTCAACTCTTTTACATCAAATAAAGCCTTATTTTTAAATTATTCCGTCGGTCACCGTAACAGGCGAAATACCAACGCCGACACTAAAAAACAGTATGGATTTTGACGCAATATCAAAACCCATACTTTATTTATCATTTAAGCAGCTTTCAGTTAGCGATAAGTCTAGCTACGTATACTCCCGACGCCGATGCGTGAGAAAGAGAGTGCGTTACTCCGCTGCCGTCGCCGATTACAAACAAATTCTTATATTTCGTTTCCAACTTCTCATTAAGCTCCACTTCCATATTATAGAACTTAACCTCTACGCCGTATAGCAGAGTATCGTCATTTGCCGTACCGGGAGCAATTCTGTCCAGGGCGTAAATCATCTCAATAATTCCGTCTAAAATTCGCTTTGGAAGCACGAGGCTCAAATCGCCCGGCGTTGCTTTAAGGGTAGGAATAACCGTATTTTCAAGTATTCTCTCCTTGTTGCTTCTTCTTCCTCTTTCGAGGTCCCCGAAGCGTTGAACGATTACGCCTCCGCCAAGCATATTAGACAGCTTTACGATATTCTCACCGTAGCCGTTGGAGTCCTCGAAGGGCTCGGAAAAGTGCTTCGCAACCAATAGAGCAAAGTTTGTGTTTTTGGTCTTTTTGCCTTCATCCTCAAAGCTGTGACCGTTTACTGTTACGATTCCGTTGGTGTTCTCGTTTACTACAATTCCGCGCGGATTCATACAGAAGGTGCGGACTTTATCCTCAAATTTTTCCGTGCGGTAGACAATCTTTCCCTCGTAAAGCTCGCTTGTGATATGCTCGAAAATTTCAGCGGGAAGCTCCACTCGGACTCCGATATCCACCCTGTTTGACTTTGTGGGAATCGAAAGCTCGCGACACACGCTTTCCATCCACTTGCTTCCGCTTCTGCCTACCGAAATGATACACTTATCTCCCTCGTAATCTCCTTTGTCAGTTTTAAGGAGATAAGAGTTGTTTGAGACTTCAATATGCTTAACGGGAGTGTTGAAGAAGAAGTCTACCTTATCTTTAAGGAAGTTATAAATGTTGCCGAGCACGATATAATTTTTATCGGTACCGAGATGGCGAACCGAGGCTTCCAGAAGCGTAAGCTTATTTTGCATACATTTCTTCTTGAAGGAAGTGCCTGCGGTAGAATACATTTTAGTCCCCTCAGCGCCGTAAGCAATATTTATATCGTCAACGTATTTCATTAATTCAATAGCTTTATCTCTTCCGATATATTGATAAAGAGTACCGCCGAAATCGTTGGTTATATTGTATTTTCCGTCAGAAAACGCTCCCGCGCCGCCAAAGCCGTTCATTATAGCGCAGCTTTTACATTTTATGCAGGATTTAATCTTTTCTCCGTCGATTGGACAGCGGCGTTTTTCCAGCTTCGTTCCCGACTCGAAAACCGCAATTTTAAGATTTGGCTTCAGGGTGCAGAGCTCGTAAGCGGAGAATATTCCGCCCGGTCCTGCGCCGATAATTACTACGTCGTATTTCATTTTTATCCTCAAATTTTAATTATTTTTTTACACGGGGCGGTACTAGTTACGCAAAAATGCAATTATTCAGCATTTCGCATACGAACACCGCGCAGGTTGCGCCAAGGGACACTACCACGAGTCCTTTTTCAAAATATGCGAGTATCAGTGCGACAACAACGCCGATTACGGCGCTTATCGGTATTCCCGTGGAATAGAACACGGCGGGAAAGGTCATAGACGCCAAAACCGTGTACGGTATATAATAAAGAAATCTCTCGATAAATTTGCTTTCCAGCTTCTTTTTTACAAACACAAGCGGCAACATTCTTAAAAGATACGTCACGAGTGACATAACCAAAAGATACAGGAGAAATTTAAGGCTTACAGTCATAATTTTGTCTCCTTATCCACCGTTTTTTTATCGTCGGCAAATGAAATCCAAACCATAATCAGACTTGCCAAAACGGAGCATATAATAACGGCAAATCCGCTCGGAATTTTTTTGAGAAGGTCGATATAGTTGAATCCGCAGGAGAACAAAATTGCCAAAAGGATTGACAGAAGTGTTCTTCTATTATGCTTCGCTTCGGGAATTATGATTGCGATGAACATAGCGTAAATTGTTATTCCAAATGCGTTTTGAAATAGGGTGGGCAAAAGATTTCCCGCAACTGCGCCAATAAGAGTGCCTATACTCCAACCGAGGTAAGGAAGGATTATAAGTGAGTAAAGATAAACTCTCGACAGAGGCGCTTTTTTTGATACGGAAACGGCGTAGGGCTCATCAGCCAAGGCGTATGCCACTACGAACTTATCCCGCGTTCTGACGCTTTTGCCGACGTGCTGAGAAAGCGAGAGAGACATAAGGGCGTATCTTGCGTTGATTATAAGCTGTGACAGAGCAAGCTCGATAAACGTACCGCCCGAGCAAATAATCGGTACGGCGGCAAACTGTCCCGCAGAGGTGAGATTAAACATTGACATCAGTAGTACTTCAAGCACGCTCAACCCCTGACCCGTGGCAAATATTCCAAAGGCGAAGGAAACCGCAAAATATCCAAGACAGATTGGCAATCCGTCTCTGAGTCCCATTCTTACCGTGCCGCACTCACTGCCTTGAAGGAAGTTTTCCTCTTCTTTTCGGGAATTATTTTCAACCATAACAAATACCTTATTTTAACGTATAGCTGTAAAGTTTCTTGTACTCTCCGTCAAAGGAGATAAGCTGTTCGTGAGTTCCTCTTTCTACTATGCCGCTCTTATCTACGACTGCTATTTCGTCGGCATTTTTGACGGTTGAAAGTCTGTGAGCCACTACTATTACCGTTCTGCCGCGGCTAAGCTCTTCAAGCGATTTTTGAATTTGCATTTCCGTTGCGTTGTCAAGAGCGCTCGTCGCCTCGTCCAAAATGAGAAGCTTGGGGTTTTTGAGAAAGACTCTGGCTATTGAAATTCTCTGCTTTTGTCCGCCGGAAAGCTTTATTCCGCGCTCGCCGACCTCTGTATCATAGCCCTTTTCAAGAGTTGTCACATAGTCGTGAATATTAGCCTTTTTAGCCGCCTCTATTATTTCTTCGTCCGTGGCGTCAAGTCTGCCGTAGGCAATATTCTCTTTTATCGTGCCGTCATAAAGAAAGATGTTTTGTGAAACGATGCCGATATTTTTTCTCAGGCTGTAAAGCTTGATATCCCTCAAATCAATGCCGTCAAGGGTGATTTTTCCCGAATTGATATTATAAAACCTCGGAATGAGATTGCAGAGTGTGCTTTTTCCGCCGCCGGATGGACCGACGAGAGCCAAGGTTTTTCCTGCCTCGATGGACAAAGAGAGTCTGTCGATTACCTGTCTTCCCTCTTCTCCGTCATAACCGAAGCTGACGTTGTCGAACACGATTTCGCCCCTTACGTCGTCAAGGACGAGCTCTCCGTTATCCTCTTCCGTTTCTTCGCACATAACCTCGTGGAAACGGGAAAATCCGCTCATTCCCTCCTGCAACTGCTCAAAAAGAGTTACGAAGCGGTGAATGGGGTCAAGGAACATACTTATGTAGAGTATGAACGCGGCGAACTCGCCTGCGTCGATTATATTGTTTCTGAAAAACATACCGCCGGCAAATATTATCACGAGGTATAAAAGGTCGCTCAAAAAGGTCATTACCGCGTGATAGAGTCCGATTGCGTGCATCGCTTTGCATCTGAAATAAGCGAACTTTTTGTTGGAATTATTGAATTTACAGATTTCATAATGCTCGGCTACGTAGGACTTGGACTCTCTTATGCCCGTTACTGAATTTTCGAGCGCGCTGTTTATCCCCGCCATTTCAACTCTCGATGCCTTCATAGAGCTGAGCATCGTCTTTCTGGACAGGAGAGTAAAGAGAATTATAAAGGGAATTACCGAAAACATAATCAGCGTAAGCGTCAAATTTATGCTTATAAGCACAAAGAACGAGCCGATGAGCATAAGCACCGATAAAAATAGATTTTCGGGGCCGTGGTGAGCCAGCTCGGATACGTCAAAGAGGTCGTTTGTCAGTCTTGACATCAAATCGCCCGTCTTGTGCGAGTCAAAATAAGAATAGGACATCGACTCGTATTTTTTGAACAGGTCGCGGCGCATATCCGCCTGCATTCTTACGCCCACTACGTGTCCGTAATAGCCCATAAAATAGTTGAAAAGACATTTAATTCCGTATACTCCGAGAAGCACTAATGACCAGATAATCAAATTCCTCGCGGTTTCTTCCTTGGCGTATACGTTTATGATATTCTTTGCTATCATTGGATAGAAAAGTCCGCAAGCCGCCACGACTACCGAGCTGAACATATCAAATATGAAAAGCGGTACGTGGGGCTTATAATAACCGATAAATCGTTTAAGCATTTATAAATCCGTTCTTGTAAAGTAATTTCTTTTTTTCGTTTTCGTCTTTTTCGGAATGTTTTTCCAAAAGACGCTCTCGGGCAGCAGAAAAATCAATCTCTCCGCTTTCGGCAAGTCTGTTTATCACCTTTGTAATGCTTTGACTTTTATAACCCTTTGCAATAAGCTTCTGCACTACCTTGCTCCTGCCCAGATTGCTTTGATTGACGAGGGAGGAGACGAGGCGCTCAATTTGCCTATCCTCGTCGATATATCCGAGAGCGCACATATAATCAACGACCTCTGCGGATATTTTTTTATCATATCCCTTCATCACAAGCTTTCTGTAAAGCGCGCTTTTTGATGAATCGCAAAGGGACAGAGAGCCGAGAGCCGAACGAGTCGCTCTGTACCGCATATCGCACTCCTCAATGAAGGAAAGGGTATCCCGTGTAACGTTATCACCCTTTGAAAGAGAATTTAAGCTGTCGTATTCAGCCTTTGAAACGGTGTAGGAACGAACCTCCCCGTCCACTTCTGCGCCAAGTCTCAAATATCCCTTTGAAGCCGAGTCCTTTATGTAAACTACACGCACTTTGTTTGCCTTTTAAGATTAAAGTTCTTCATCAAAATCGTTGATTTCAAAATCATCGTCGGTGAGAGCGCTGTCATCAACTGCGCCGTTTTGAACCTTCTCGCGAACGAGAGTTTCCAGCTTGTTCATAAGCTCAAAGTCGCTCTCTATAAGCTTTCTTACATTGTCCTTGCCCTGTCCGAGTCTGTCGCCGTCAAATGAGAACCAAGCGCCGCTTTTTTCTATAATTCCCAAAAGGAGCGCCATATCTATAATCTCGGAGGATTTGGAAATGCCCGTGCCGTAAAGAATATCAAATTCTGCGGTTTTGAACGGTGGAGCAACCTTGTTTTTAACAACCTTACATTTCGTATGCGAGCCGTAAACCTCGGTGCCGTTTTTAAGGCTTTCCACACGGCGCACGTCTATGCGGACAGAGGCGTAAAATTTAAGAGCGCGTCCGCCTGTCGTAACCTCCGGATTTCCGTACATTACTCCAACCTTCTCACGAAGCTGGTTTGTAAAGATTACTATGCAGTTTGATTTTGCGATAGCTCCTGAAAGCTTTCTCATAGCCTGTGACATAAGTCTGGCTTGAACACCTACGTGAGACGCTCCCATATCACCCTCTATTTCCTGTCTCGGAACAAGAGCGGCGACCGAGTCGATTACTATAATGTCTATTGCGCCTGAATTTACGAGAGTTTCCGCAATTTCAAGAGCCTGCTCTCCGCAGTCGGGCTGTGAGACCAAAAGATTGTTGGTATCAACGCCGAGCTTCTTTGCGTAGATTGGGTCAAGAGCGTGCTCTGCGTCTATGAACGCAGCCTCTCCGCCTTGCTTTTGCACCTCCGCGATTACGTGGAGGGCTATCGTGGTTTTACCCGATGACTCCGGGCCGTATATTTCTGTAATTCTTCCTCTCGGAATTCCGCCTATACCAAGCGCGAAGTCGAGGGTGAGAGAGCCTGTGGAAACGGCGCTGACGTTCATATTGCTGTTCTCGCCGAGTCTCATAATCGAGCCTTTGCCGCACTCTCTTTCAATTCTTGCCATTACGGTTTCAACCGCTGCCTTTTTGTCGGATTTTGCAACCTTTTCAACCTGTGGGGCTGCCGCTGCTTTCTTTGCCATAATTTTATCTCCTTTTGTTTTTACGAATTTAGTTTTGCTACATCTATATAATATCAGTAGCGGTATACCGAATTTGGTACATTAAAACAGTCTGCACGCGCCTTTCGGTCTGATATTCAATATCATTGTGGAATTTTCACCGAACACGCCGTCCATAAGAGACTTAAAGCTCTCGGTTTTGTTTTTGGGAACGAACACCTGTACCGTTCCCGCAAAGCCGCCGCCGTGGACGCGGAAGGCTCCGTCCTCTCCCAAAAATCCGTCTGCAAGCGCCAGAGCCAGAGAGAGCCCCTGTTCTCTTACGTTTGCATTGGTATAAACGTTCTGTAAATATTCAAATGATGACGCTCCGCTTTTGCGTATTCCAAGGAAAAATCCTTCAATGTTATCCGAGAGCAAGGCATCCTTGATTTCAAGCACTCTCGCGTTTTCACGGACGAAGTGCAGGGCGCGGAGTATCGCTCTGTCTCCTACGCTCTCACGCAGGGCGGGAATTTTTTTAATTATTTCTTCCTCGCAAATTTCTCTTAGCGTGTTCCGATTCATAGCCCTTGCCAAAGCCTTCATCTCCCCGGGAACAGAGGCATAATCCTCGTTCAAATTGGCGTGGTTTCCGCCCGTGTTCACTATACAGAGCGAATATCCGTGCCTATTTAATGAGAAATCAAGCGGCTCTACAACTGGCGCGCTGGGATTTTCAAAATCTATATATACAAATCCGCCTACCGCGCAAGCCATCTGGTCCATAAGTCCGCAGGGCTTGCCGAAATATTCGTTCTCGGCGTATTGTGCAATTTCCGCTATTTTTTTATTATCTATACTGCCGCCGTTATAGAGACAGTTAAGAATATTTCCGAGCATTACTTCATACGCGGCTGACGATGAAATTCCGCTTCCGCGCAGCACCTCGCTCGTTATATACGCATCGAATCCGCCGAATTTATACCCCGATTTTTCAAATCCGTTGACCGTTCCCGCAAGCAGAGCAAGCGAGGAATATTTTTTGAAATTGTCCGCCTTTGCGCATTGGGAAATTTCCAATTCCTGCTCGGGATAACCCTCGGATAACAGAAAAATGCGCCCGTCGTCCCGTTTTGAGCAAATTGCGATTACGTCTCTGTCAATTGCGCCCGCGAGAACTCTGCCGTTATTATGGTCGGTATGATTTCCCGAAATTTCACTTCTTCCCGACACCGAGAGAAGCATTACCTCGCGATTGTCTCCGCAGCGCTTTTCAAATTCGGAAATCGCTTTCAAAATTCTCTTTTTTTGATAATCCGTATCCGAATAAATGTCGGCGAATTTTTCAAGTCCGCCGTTTTCTATTTCAAACTTCAATTCACTTATTTTCATTAACTTTCCTCGCTATTTCGAGAACCCTGCCATAGACTTCTTCAAAATCCATAAATTTTCCGTTCTCGTCGTCTAAATAAATGTTTTCCCTCTCCTCTATATGCCTAAACCAAGTAAGCTGACGTTTGGCATATCTTCGGGAGG
>JAZUPQ010000072.1:0-8251 GCA_045605265.1 Eubacteriales bacterium
ATGGCTACGACCGACTTAGGTCGTTGAGTTCTGCTTCACGCTTGTCAAGTTCCTCGCATTTGCGGAGATATTCTTCTTCCTTCTTCTCCTGAGCCACTTGCGCCTTGTAAGCCTCGAGGCGGTCTTCAAATTCCTTAGACAAGCTCTCTTTCACGCCTGTAAGGACATCGGCTGGAACGTAGCCAGCGGGAACGGTAGCGAGACCTTCAGACGGTGCGGATTCCTTCTTTGCGGATTCCTTTGCGAAATGCAGAGGGCCGATAATGCCGTTGCCGTTGGCGTTTTTACTTGCCCGCAGTTCGATAATGAAAACGGAATCGGACGGAAACGGCTCAATCGTAGTCTTGAGTCTCTCGATTGACTTCTCCAATTTGGTGTCGTCGTTGTCCTCGTCGGCGAAATCACTGCCCCAATACTGCATAATATTTACGCGGTTGTTGAAGCCGTTGCTTAGGTACAACCCCCAGAATGGGAAGCCTGAATCCTTGATGCGCTCAAAGATTAGCGTTTTGTCAAATACTTGATTCATATACAATCATGCTTTATTTAATGTTATCTACTTGCACATATACATCGGTACGCGGGCGAGCACCGGCAGCCGGTGAACCATTTGCCGCACTCTCCAAAATAGTAACGTAGTAGTAAAAGAGCTGAGCGGAATATATTGTATTGAAAAGCGCGTTAGCACCTTCTTTAAGGTCGGTTTTGAGCATGTTTTCAGACACAAATATAAAATCCGCATTAGCTTGTTGAACCGTCATAAAGTCCTTGATATTGACGATTTGCGACATATCAAAAAACTCGTTAGACGTCGTAATATCCAACACCCTCTCGGTAATATCAGCGATGTTGTTGATAGTGCCGGTGGCGCAGAAACGATAGAAGAAAGCAATACCCGGCGCGAAGGTGTGAGGCAAAGCGAAATCCTTCTTAGTCAACACCTTCGAGCGTACATCGTAGCGGGTGATGCCACGATTGGCGCAATATTGCTTTATGTACTCAAATACTTCCATATTACACGAGTAAGAATGTCACTGTATAGTCGGTGGGCGTGTACGGCGTCACAAACGAATCGAGCGCGGTGAGGCGTACTTGTATTTGTCGGCTCTTGCTCTCGAAATCGACGGGGAAGAAGCCGAGGTCGTAAGGCGTGAAGATTGTAGGCGTCAATGCATTCATCGGCAGCGGGTCAATTATCTGACCGCCGCTGTCAAAGACCTCAAAGGCAAGCAAATTGACGTTGGCGGAATCGCCACCAGTCAACATAAGACCTTTCACGCGGTTGTAGTCAGACGGCAAGGTAATCTCATAACCTTGTCCGAGAGCCGGAGCGGGAATGTCAAAAGATTGCTGGTCGTATCTGATAACTTCATCGGCCTCGATGCTCTGCTTGAAGAGCGCGACAAACGAGAACGCATTGCAGTTGGTAACTTTGACGTTGAGCCAGAAATTGCGGCCACGGGCATCGACAAAGAGCGGCTTGAACATGTCTTGCAAAGTCCAAGAGTGCGAGGTAGGCGTCTTGAGCCAGTTGTTGAAGGGAGAGAAAGACAAAACAACGTCGAAATCGCTCCTTACTTCAATCTTAATATCGTCGGCAACCGGTGCGGTGTTGGAGGTGTACACCGTAGCAATACCACTCAGGTACTTGTAGCAATCATCGGCTTTAAACAATGTTGAGTAGACCGACGTGCCGGTAGTCTGAGGAATATTGATAACTTTATGCTGTATGTAATTGTTTTTCATAGCAATACATTTATTTTATATTAGTGGTAGGGTGGCGGTCGATAGCCACTTCACAAAGTTTTTGCATTGTCCTACACAGAGGGGGAACTCACAAAGCAAACACATTGTCCTACCTTGATTTTGCGAGCAAATTAGCCGATTACGCGGCACTCTGCACCAAACATGCAGACCTCGACGAATACGCTGAGGGTGGCGTCGATGCTCTTGCCCTGCGGCAAGTGGAGACGGAACTGCAAAAGTTGCTCATCGTTCACGAAACAGGGGGCAACGAGATTGATGCCGTCTTTTGCGGAGTTGCTGTTGGTGGTTTCGTGGTTGAAGGCATTGACAGGTGCTTTCCACATGCGCTTGCCGTTGACGGTGAACTCGAGCTCAGCGTCTTGCAGAACGGGAACGGTGGTGAGGCTTGCAATGTCGGTGTAAGATACCGAGCCTTCGTCGGCACCGGCGAGGCTACTTGTGGCAATTGCGAAGGCCTTGAAGGTAACACGGTCTACCATCATTGCACACCCCTGGTCGATTTTCTGCTTAGAAATGGTGCAGTAACCATCTTTCTGAGCGTCGTCGTTCAAGAGCAAGTCCTGCATGCCGTTTGCAGATGCGGGAAGTGCGACCCTCTTGAAGTAGTACGAATCGCTGTACTGAAGCCTACCTTCACGGCCAGCGGCCTGCATAGTAGCAGACATTTTCGGCATGTAGGAAGCCAAAAGACGCTGCGTCCTCGAATTGACGGTAGGAATTATAACAACTTCTTGTGACATAATTATTTCTTATTTAAAGGTTTAACATTCTTTGGATTAGTTGGCAATCATAGTACCGGCGAGGCGGTCGGCCTGAACTTCGGCGGAAGGCTCAGCGATGTAGGGCTTAGGCGCGATGGCGGGCGTCTGGTTGGTGGCAGCGATGGCGGGCGTGCCGTTCATGATGCGGGGTGTGCCGTTGAGGATAAGCGGCGCGGGCGTGCCGTTCAAAGCCATGTACTCGCCAATAGCGGGCGCGATGGTGGCAACCGTCTTAGGAATGGCGTAAGAGTACACACCCTGACACACTCCACGGAGCGCAGGCGAATCGAGGAAGATGTCACCGGCCAATGCCACGAGAGAGAGCAAAGGCGAGGCGATGTTACCGATCGTTTTGTTGACGTTGGATTGTGCTGTAAAGGAGGCGTCGGTAACCTTCTTTAAAACCATGGAAGCAACGGCAGCACCGCCCACCCTCATAAGGGCGTTAACGGCTTTGTCGGATGCGTCCTTTTTCCACTTCTTGTTAATCATATTCAATTAATTTTTAACTGTTACTTATTATCTTTCATCATGTATGTAAGTATCAGGAAGGCAGCTGCAATACTGCCGTACTTGATAATCCGTTTTTCTTTGGCTGCGTCTTGTTGCGCCTGGTATTGCTGCTGTTGTTTCTGATACTCCATTAGCAGCTGCATTTGCTGCAATTGCGCGGCCTGCTGAGCGGCGGCGGTCGCTTGCTCAGTGTTAGCAACTTGTTGTTGCTGCTGTATGAGCTGCGATTGCTGCTGTGCTTGCTTCTTCGATTGCGTTGCGCCGAATATCGTAGTAAAGAGCGATACAGCGGCGGGAACGACAACCCAAGGAAAGCCGAGGCCGTTATGTTGCGAGTGTGACATTTCGTTAGCGTTTTTTACCGTTGTCCATCATCATCATAAGCAAGGCCGCCGCACCAAGTCCGAGAGCTACGTAAAGCAGCGTCTTGTCGTTGCTTGAGGTCTGCTGATTGTTTTGCTGCATCTGTAGCATGTAGAGCTGCAGCAACTGATTAGCATAATCAGAGTTTGGATTCTGAACTACTTGTTGCGCGGTTGCTGAGCCATATTTTGCAGTAATCCAAGCCTGAACCGCTGAGGACAACACAGAAAGACCGCCATTGTAAATGTCTTTGCCGTATGCGTCCCAGTTTTCGCCATTGGCGCCAAGTTCTATGTAGTATTCTTTCATCTGCGTTTCCGTTTTTTAGAGTTAGACTTCGAGGTCATAAACACGAGGCCAATAGCAGCCGCACCAAGCAATAGCCACAACAAACCATTGTTTGCGCCGTCAGAGGTGGAAGGACTGACAGCGGCTGCGGCGGTCGCTGACGTGCGAGGCTGGTTGCTGTCCTGATGTCCGGGAGCAACATAATCGGCGTCTGTGCGGCGCGGGGTCGGCGTGGTGTCAGTATGCGAAGAATCGGAATCCTTTTGAGTAAAATCTACCTGAGATTGAGGAGCTTGATACTCCTCGCCATAACCATTAACCCACTTACCACTTCCGTGGTCATACTGGAATCCTATTTTCTTCGCATCCTCAGCCAATTTCAGAGCCAAAGCATTATCTTCTGATAGTGTTTCGGGTGCTTGGTTTGCTTCTTCTTCGGCGGCGGCTTGTGCGGCGGCTTGTGCCTCGGCCACCTGTGCGGCGGCTTGTTTGGCTACGACGCGGCCTTGTACCTTCTGCAATTCGGCTGCGCCGTTGCCCTTGAAACATTCGTCGAAGTCAGGCGCGGCAACATTGTTAGAGTATGCGAGGCCGTATGCCTGAGTGTAGATGGCGTTGCGCTCGTTGTAGTCGGAGACCGGCATAGTAAGCAGCGAGCCGTCGGAGAGCTGAACGAAGGTGTTGCCAGTCTTGGCGGTGTAGCGTTTACGCAGGGCATTGAGCTCGGATATGATATTGCCCTTCATCATTTCATCACGAGAAGGAACTGCAATATTAGAGCTGTATGCGAGGCCGTATGCATCAACAAATACCTTGTCACGGTACCTGTAGACAGTATCGGCCAACGTCAAAACAGTGCCGTCGCTGAGGGTGTATGTCTTAGTGTTTGACGTGCTACTACCCGAGCGCGACGATGACGAATAGCCGAGCACTGCCCCGATGCCTGTATCCTTATGTAATATGTTGTCCATCATCATTTACGTATTTTATTAGAGTTTCGATTTTTGAGCCATTTGCCGCCTACCAAGGCGAGCACTGGAATCAGCAGCCATAATAGCGTGTCGCTATCCTCAGACGTGCCGGTACTGGTAGCAAAATTTTGGCTGGTTGTGCTGGTCCCGGTGTTTTGCGCCGTGATATTGTTGGCGGCGGCGGTGGCATTTGCGGCGGTGACGTAGTTAGCGGAATTGTTTCCGATGTACCAAAAACCTTCAGGCACGTAAAATGCGTGTCCGGCGGTGTCGGCGTTGGCAAGCACCTGAGACAATGTGATAACCTTGCCCGCTGCTAATGCTTGCGAGTACAATGATTGAATGACGGTGTTTGTTGCCGCCTGTATCTCAGCCGATTGAGCGTAAGAGCCTGAGCGGTATGTATTGTTGGAAACCAATCCGTTTTGCTCCAAAACGCTGTATACTTGCTGGTCGTTGTAGGACGTGAGCCACTTGTCGAGCAAATCTTCTGCACTGACTTTGCCACTGCGGCTACTGCCTTCCTGAGCTACGAAATACGGCGTATTACCGACTACGATAGTGATACCAGGCTGACCGTTTTGCGTAATCAAAAAACTATCGAATGCCGACGTCTGCGAGCTGCTTGAACTTGTAGACGTGTCTACCGTGGTAGATGTGTGCTCGCCTGACGATGTATAAGTGCCGGTCTGATGTGTAGCACCAAGCGGATAATATGTCACTACTTCACCAATCATCGTTTACCTTTCTTTTCGTTCATACATACGGCGGCGGTGGTGAGGCCAACAACACCCAATGCCCACCATAATACATTGCTGCCTTTTTTCTCTGCCGGTGCTTCGTCGGCGGCCTCCGATTCAGGAAGGGTCGCAGTGAAGAGGGCAGGTTCGGATTGCAAAGGATTCACAGTAGGCAATTCAGCCTTTACCATCTCGCCTTTCACTTGTACCTTCTCGCGTTTCGGATTGATAATTACGACAATCGTCGGCGCATTGCATTGCGGATTGTTTATAATCACGTCCTCGGATGCTGCCTTTACTTTTTGGCGTACAATGTCAAACCAACCGGCGAGCGGTGCACCGGCAAGGTTTTGAGCTTGCATCTGCCTTAGTTCGCTGTCGGCTTCCGTGGCCACCTTTGCGACGTTGGCATTAGTGAAATAATATGCGCCATCGTCAGCAACCACACCGACGTAAGGCATAAGGATTTCGGCGAGGGTGGCGGCGTCAGGATTGAAGCCTTGCAGCGATACAAGTACCTGAGCCTTCCTGAAATCCAAACAATCCTGAGCACTCGCCGTGCCGGTGGCAATGCGGCGGAGTGTAGAATCGTAGACGCCAGACAAACCACCGTTGATGGTACAGCCTGACAATTGATATACTGGTATATCCATAATCTTTGTTTTCGTGATATTCTTAGGACGGTCGAGGAACGACGGCAAAACGCGGTCGATGGGATAGCCGTCCAGAGTGACGTATATATGAGAGTATTTCGGGCTGTTGTCAAATCCAACAATCTCAAATTGCGGACGATAACCCAAATTGAGTAACAGACACGCGGTAAAGACAGCCAAACAATCACAATCGACACCCGTAAAACGGTCTGCCCAAACGCGAGCGGGGACGCGAATTTCTTCCAATCCCGGTGCATCGTAATTGTAGCGCACATTGGTATGAAGGAAGTGCCAGATGTTGAAGGCGGTCTGCAATGCGTCAGAATCCTTCAAATGCTGAGCGAGGCGAGCAACTTGGCGATAATACTTGCACGCTTCAATTAATTCACTCAAAGTTGCTTCTTCAAATCCATACCCGACCAATTTAGACTGACCGTCGGCGGGGTCAATAAGATGGTCGTAAGACGGTAATATTTTGTAAGTCGGGCGATAACCTTTGCAATCCAACTGAGATTCGGGACAATTGAAGATTGCGGCTGGCTCTTTGTCGCCATTTATGGTATCAGCATCGAAGAGCGACAATAATTCGCCGTTGTTTTCAAACTCAAGTTTTATTGTGGGTTTGCCCAAACCTTTAAACACGCCAGACTGATACAACTGATTGAATTTATTAACGACGTATCGAGAATCATTTGTAATCTGCCGTTGCCAAGCCTTATTACGCGGAGACCATTTGAAATTGTGGCTTTTTAACCAAGTACGAATTTCTTCGCTGGGAATAGAATCAAAGTAAATCTTAACTCTATCCTCGTTGGTATCGAAATATACCTGATAATCGGTGTTTTCGGCGTTGTTTTGTTCCTCAAACTGTTTTTCGTTTTCTTGGTGTTTCTCGCGTTTTTTGCGAGCGACATCCGCCAATGTCCACACACTACTGCGATTGGTATAGACATTGAGAGGGCGCATATATTCAAGCAACCTTTCAACGAGTTCCACATTACCTTTGTAAGCTTCGTTTTCAATCTTGGTTTGAAGATTTTGACGTGCATTTGTAATGCTGTAACTTGGCACTTGTGCGCGATTTCTCAGCAATGCGGCAAAATAATCGACGTTTTTTTTGATTTCTTCAAAGCGCGCATCTTCCTTCTGGTCTTGCGACATCGCGGCAAAGGTCTGTTTCTTATCAATGCGATTTGCAGTGTCTATGTAGTTTTTAATCCAGTCGGTAAAATGAGCGCGTTTCTCCATATACCTATCATTTGCGGCGTTGTATTTTGCGGCTTGTTTAGCCGATACGCCGCCACGTCCTGTAACTGCGGCCGATGGTGCAGCGGCATTAAGACGTGCAATTTCATAGATATAATTAACAAACTTTGTAGTAAACTCTTTTTTACGGTCTTCGGGAAGACGGTCAAGCGCATAAGAATAATAGTTTTTAAATTCATTAACGGTATAGTTAGCCGATTTTTCTGGATCAAAACTATTCCAATGATAGGAATCATACAAGAGTTTGTATATAGTATCACAATCAGGAGTATTGAAGACATTAGGATTGGAAGGAACAACAATATCGGGCGACGATGCCGGCGGCAATGCGGCGTGCGTAGATGGAACATCGTTTATATCATCGACTATATTACGATATATCAAAACAACATTCTTTCCATCAGCCTCAAATGCTTTAACAAGTCTTTCGACAGAAGGAATATCATCAATGACTATGTATTTAGAAACTCCATTGACATAGAAATTAGGCAAATATTTGCGAACTGCATCCTGATATTTATTACGTTCCAGATAGAATTTCCATTTGCCATCGTTAGCTACGAAACAAACAATAACTACTGCATTAGGGAATATTTTTTCGGCATAATTGAAGATATTACGGCCAATACTGTAATTCTTATCAATATACAGATTAATATACCTTAAATTGTCATTGATAGTGCCATAATCACCGAGACGACGCTCATCGAAATAGACACCATCGGGATTCTCAAAAACCTTGTTGAAACTCGGCAAACCGGGTGCCGGTTGAATGTTCGACGGCGGCAATGCCTTCGGCGATGTCGGCGACGGTGGCAAACCGGGCGTCATTCCACCCGGCATCAACGACAGCGGGGTGTCGGTGGTGATTGCCTTCTGATTGCGGCGGCGGCGCGTCGGTTGCTCAACGTCGGCGGCGGGTTTTGCAG
>JAZUPQ010000073.1:0-9594 GCA_045605265.1 Eubacteriales bacterium
AGTATCGGAAATTCTTTTGTACTCAGCCTCAATTTCTTCATCTGTAACAACAAGAGATTCAAGCTCTGCAATTTTTTCAAGAGCAAGTCTAACCTTAACCTGTTTTTCGGCCTGTGGACGCATTTCTTTGCGGAGAGCGTCTAGTGTGAGACCTGTATACTTGAAGTATGTGTTAATGTCAAGACCGTTTTGACGAAGTCTGTTGTCGTAGTCACGAACATAATTTTCGGTCTCTGCCTCAAACATTGGTTCCGGAATATCGGCAACGAGCTTCTCCATCAAAGCCTCTGCGAGAGCAGTTTCAAACTCCGCCTGAGCCTTTTCTTCATTTCTCTTAACCATTTTAGCCTTAATGTCAGCTTTATATTCAGCAAGAGTATCAAATTCAGATACGTCTTTCGCAAACTCATCATCTGCAACGGGGAGTTCATCATAGCTGATAGAATTGAGCTTTGTCTTGAATACTGCCGCTTTGCCTGCAAGGTCTTTTTGGTGATAATCCTCGGGGAAGGTTACGTTAACGTCAAATTCCTGACCGATTTCCTTTCCTACGATTTGATCTTCAAATCCGGGAATAAAACTGCCACTGCCGAGCTTGAGGCTATATCCGGCGCTCTTTCCGCCTTCAAAAGCAACACCATCAACGCTTCCTTCAAAGTCGATGTTAACTGTGTCCTTCATCTTAGCCTTTCTGTCGGTAACTTCAATGCTTCTGGCGTTTCTTTCTCTAACTCTGTCGATTTCTGCATTAACTTCTTTTGCAGTAACCTTTTCAACAGTTTTAGTAGCTTCAATGCCTTTGTAACCCTCAATAGAAACAACAGGCTTAACGAAACCTACTGCTTTAAGTACTACGTCGCCGTCTGCGCTTACAAGCTCAAAGCTGGGTGCGCCAACGATTTTGAGTTCCGCCTCTTTAACGGCATCTTCAAACGCGTCAGGAATACAAGCATTTACAGCATCCTCGAAAAATACATCTTTGCCGTACATTCTTTCTATAATGTTTCTGGGCGCCTTTCCTTTTCTGAATCCGGGCACGTTGATGGACTTAACCTGTTTCTTGTATGCCTCGTTCTTGGCTTTCTCCAAATTTTCCTTGCTTATAGAAAATTCCATCGTAAATCCGGATTTTTCTGTAAGCTCCTTTTTAATAAGGCTCATTGTTTTTCCTCCAAAGATATCTTAATTTTGATAATTTAAATTACAATCAAACTATTGTACAATACTTTTATACCTTTGTCAAGGTGTTTTTACGCTTTTGTTAATGTATTTAAAGAAAAATTCACGAGATTTTAGTAAAAAATTCAAAGTCCCGCAAAAAATTATTTGATTATTTTAGGAGTGAAACCCAAATAATCTGCGGAGATCATAGTCATTTCAATACCGTCGTATACAAAGCTTTGCGGTACCGTATAAGCGCCGTGAATATGACCAAAGTAAACCTGACTTACGTTGTATTGTTTTAAGAGGGATATAATTTTATCGCAATTTTTTCCGTTCCAACAGGGCGGAAAGTGCATGAACACTATAATTTCCTCGTTTCCGTTTTCCGAAAGCTTTTTTGCTTCGGAAAGAGACATATTGAGACGCAGACTTTCACGATTAATCATTTTTTCAAAATCCGACGTATCAGGAGCGTTTTTTGACTCGTCGTCAACAAACCAACCTCGCGTGCCGGATATGATAACGTTTTCAACCTTGTAGGCGTTGTTATACAGAAAAGAAATGGTATCGATATTGTTTTCTTCAAAGAATTTTTTGTGCTTTGACATAGTAGTCCACCAGAAATCGTGATTACCCTTGCCGATAATTTTTTTGCCGGGGAGAGAATTGAGAAATTCAAGGTCGCATCTCGCTTCGTCAAGAGAAATAGCCCAAGAAATATCACCGGGTATAACGACTGTGTCGCTTTCATCTACAAGCCGTTTCCAATTTTTTTCTATTCGGTTCATGTAGTCTGCCCATCTCGATCCAAAAACTTCCATTGACTTGTTGGTGGAGCTAAGGGTTGACAGATGTAAATCGGATATGGCAAAAATTGACATTTGAAAATCTCCGTTTTATGAATAACTTTGTTTTGTTTGGTTAGAATAAACTATGCAGAGCGCCTGTTGATAATCGCTTTGCAGAAAAGAGAAGAAGATGAACGAAAAGAAGTATGAAAACGAATGTAAATGTGATACGTCGAAGAAAGTTCACGGAGTTAATTGCGACGTCAAAAACTGTGTGTATCACAACGGAGTAAGCGAGTGTTGCGCCGGCAGTATATCAGTCGGACCTCATAATGCTGATTGCTCTTCAGAAACATCCTGCGCTACTTTTAAATCAAGGACTTATTAAGCCTTTGAAAATTCAAGCGTAGCGCGCTCCATATACTCGCGTTCAATAACGGTCTTGTGCAAAATAGGTCTGTTTTTAATATTTTGCAAAGGCGAAGGTATTTGTACCTTTGTTAATCTTGAAAGCTCGTCAAGTGCTGCAAAGTCGTCACTTGGGTGAACTGAAGTCAAAGCAAAGAGTACGTCGGATGCGAATTTGTATGGTGAAGCCGTAGATACGGCAACAATTTTTCTCTCTGCCTTGTGTTCACCCGTATACGCATTTACGCAATAGAGCGCAACTGCTGTATGAGTGTCTATGAGGCAGTTTTTTTCTTGATAAGTTTTTTTGATTGTTTGACGTACGTTTTCCTCATCTGCATAGTAGCCAAGGAAACTTTCGTTTATAATTTGAAGGTCCTCTCGGGAAATTGTATATTCTCCGTCTGCCACAAGTTTTCTCATATATTCCGCACATTTTTCGCTTCCCAAAGTAAGATATAACAATCTCTCCAAGTTGGAAGAGATAAGGATATCCATAGAGGGGGAATTTGTCTTATAGAACTCGCGGTTTTTATTGTACGTTCCTGTTCTTAAGAAGTCTGTAAGGACTTTGTTTTTGTTTGAAGCGCAGACAAGTTTTTCGTAGGGAACACCCATCTTTTTGGCAATATAGCAGGCGAAAATATTGCCGAAATTACCTGTTGGTACGCATACGTCAATGGACTCGCCAAGGGTGATTTCTCCTCGGTTTATCAGGTCGCAGTACGCAGATACATAATACACGATCTGAGGGACAAGCCTACCCCAGTTGATCGAGTTTGCGCTAGATAGGAAACAACCGCATTCATCAAGCTCCTTGCGGATTTCCTCGTCGGCAAATATTTTCTTCACACCGTTTTGGGCATCGTCAAAGTTACCTACGATTCCCGACACCGAAACGTTATCTCCGATTTGGCTCTGCATTTGCATTTTTTGTACTGCGCTTACGCCGTCTGTGGGGTAGAACACCTTGATTTTTGTGCCGTCGATGTTTTTATAACCTTCAAGAGCCGCCTTGCCTGTATCACCCGAGGTAGCGACAAGAATAAGCGCAGTTCTGTTCTCACCGCATTTGCGAAGTGCTCTGACAAAGAGACGTGGCATAATTTGGAGCGCCATGTCCTTAAATGCCGAAGTGGGGCCGTGCCAGAGTTCAAGCATAAACTCCTTATCAGAGAGCTTTGTGATAGGAGTTGGATTATCTCCGAATTTTTCCTCGGCGTAGGCATTTTTTGCATCTTCCAACAATTCCTCATAGGTATAATCCTCAAGGAACATTGATAGAATTTTCGCACATCTTTCGTTATATGAAAGAGAGCAAAGTTCATTTATGTCTTTGAGAGAGATTTTCGGTATTCTCTCCGGCATATAAAGTCCGCCGTCGTTTGCGAGACCGCTTTTGATGGCAAAAGCGCTACTTACGCCTTGTCCTTTTGAGTTTCTTGTGCTGATGTAATTCATTTTCTATCCTGAATGCTCCCTCTATATGTATGATTTTTTCTAATTCTTTTTTGTCATTACGACCGTTTTTTAAATACACTTCAACTATATCAAGTCGAGATTTTAATCCTTGTAATTTTTGATTAAATTGAATCGAGCCCAAATACCATTTGGCGCATTTTATGATTTTTTTCTGCTTTTCAATGTTAACGGCAGCGGCAGGGCGCGTATCAAGAGCTCCGTCCTTGTCTACCGTTCTCGCCTTAACTTCAACAAAGCAAATCGTATCCCTGTTTTTTGCAATTACGTCAATCTCGCTGTCGAGAGCAACGTAGTTCCTTTTTAGAATCTTGTACCCGTGCTTTTTTAGATATTTCACCGCTAAATTTTCGCCGATATTACCTGTAATTCTGCGGCTTGTAAGTATATGCAAAATATTCATTTTTCGTCAAGAAATTTCAGAAACGATTTTCTGTAAATAGGCGCGGGGCCTAATTTCTTTACCAAGTCCATATGCTCCTTTGTTGGATAGCCCTTGTGCTTTGCGATATTATATTCTGGATATTGTCTATCAAGTTCTATACAGCCTCTGTCACGCGTGACCTTTGCGAGTATTGAAGCGGCAGATATGGAATAACTCTTCGCATCGCCCTTTACAATGGTTTCGGTTGGAATTTCAAACCCGCGGGAACAGTTTCCGTCTATGAGAGCAAAGTCGGCCTTCACCTGCAATTTTGCTACCGCTCGTCTCATAGCGAGCTGCGAGGCGTTCAAAATGTTGAGTTCGTCAATCTCCTCGGGGCTAGCCTCGGCGATTCCATAGGCAATAGCCTTTTCGATGATTATATCGAAGAGCTTTTCACGCTTCTTTTCGCTTATTTTCTTAGAGTCGTTAATCCCGTCGATTATAAGGGAAGTAGGGAGTATAACCGCCGCCGCCACAACCGGCCCGCAAAGAGGTCCTCTTCCGGCTTCGTCAACTCCGCAAACGGCTGTATATCCCTCTTTATATTTTTTTAATTCATATTCGTAACTTGGCATCTTTACCTCGGTTCTTCAAGTGTGATTTTTCCTATTTTAGCGGATCTGAATTCTTCCAGCAGCATCTCTGCGGTTCTTGCTTGATTAGTCTCACCGCCCGAAATTAAAAATCCGCGTTTTTTACCGATCAAGCAGAACAAATCGTAGGAGTCCAGATTTTCACATTCGGAGTCATTAAGTTTATATCTGGCATAGAATGCTTCTTTCGCGCATTTTTGAAGTCGTGAGCAAAGAATCATGGCAAGTTCTTCGATGTCTAAAATTTTGTCTCTGATTGCTCCCGTCATAGCGAGATTTTCGCCAACTGTCGCATCCTCAAATTTTGGCCACAGAACACCGGGCATATCCAGAAGGTCGATTCCTATATCCGTTGTAACCCATTGCTTTGTAAGAGTGACGCCGGGGCGGTTTTCCACCTTTGCTTTAACCCCCCTGGCGAGCTTGTTTATAAGGGAAGACTTTCCCACGTTTGGAATACCGACTATCATTGCTTTTAGCCGTCTGCCTTCCATACCTTTTTCTTTATATTTACTGATTTTTTCGCTTAAAATTTCTTTAATCGTCGCTTCAAGCCGGTCAAGTCCTTGTCCGCTTTGCGAATCTATAATCACAAGCCTTTCACCGATGGATTCATAGTACTTTTGCCATTTCTTGCTCATTTGAGCATCTGCGAGGCTGGATTTGGTAAGAACCGTTAATTTAGGCTTGTCACCCACGATTTCACGAATTTCGGGGTTCTTGGAGCTGTACGGAATTCTCGCATCCAAAAGTTCAAGCACTATATCGACTTGAGGCAAGCATTCCTTGATTACACGGCGTGTTTTCGCCATGTGACCGGGGAACCATTGTATAGGATTTTTCGACATTTTACTGTCCTTTCGCTAAAATTTAATCAATTACACCGAACGTGTCAAAAGGAAACACTCTTAAAAGCACCTTGCCAATTATCGAGTCGGTGTCTACGCACCCGAATTCTCTCGAATCCATAGATGAGTCGCGGTGATCTCCCATAACAAAGACTTCTCCTTCGGGTACTGTCATAGAGATTTTTGAGTAGTAGTACGGACGTTTTTCAAAGTAAACGTAATCTTCCTTCAAAAGTCGGTCGTTTACGTAAACCCTTCCGTCCCAAGTAATTTCCAAACTGTCACCGCCCACAGCGATAACTCGCTTGACCATAGTTTTACCCGTGGAATCCTCCTTAAAAACTATTATATCGCTTCTCTCGGGTGAGTAGAAAAAATTAGATGTTATGAGATGTTCGCCGTCTTGTAAAGTGTTCATCATAGAGCTTCCGCTGACAACAACGTGTCTGAAAGGGAAGAATACAACTATTAATGCAAATATCAAAACAAAAATCAAAAATTGAAAAAGTTTTTTGAACATCTAAAACTCCTTTCAAAAGATTTAATCTATCACTCCGAACTTATCGAACGGAAAAAATCTTAAAAGAACCCTTCCTAAAACGGAATCCTCGTCAATACAACCGAAATCGCGCGAGTCGGATGAGGCGTTTCGGTGGTCACCCATTACGTAAATTTCTCCTTCGGGGACGATCATTGAAAGCTCGGGATAGTGTGGTTTTCCGTCGGTAAAAACATAGTTCTCCTCCAAAAGCTCGTCGTTTACGTAAATCTTTCCGTCCGGGGTTATACTAAGCTTATCACCGCCTACAGCGATAACTCTCTTAACGATAGGTTTATTCAATCCCGTGCCGTAATCCTCGCACACGATTATGTCATTCTGTTTGGGAGTATAGAAAACATCGGATATAATCAAATGTTCGCCATCAACCAAGGTGTTTTCCATAGAAGAGCCCTCTACGATAGAGTGCTTAAAAATGAACGAAGTCAAAATTACCACCGCGACCAACGTAAATATGAAAAGCTCCAAAAAATCGAAACCGCCGTCTATTCTGCGCGGCTTTTTTTCGTTGTATACCGGAAGCTCGCTTTCCTCGTCGGGCTCGTTTGATTCTTCATCGCCGTCTTCATCTTCAAAATCGGCGTTATCACCGAAAAGATTTTTGGCGCCTACTTCCGAGGCAAAGTCTAATTGATTCTCTCCGGGTTTTTCGCCGCTTGTGTTAGGCTCTATAATTTCATCAATATTTTCTAGTTCATCATCAATCGCTTCAAAAATATCAATACTTGCCCGTTCATCTTTTTTGTTTGAGTAGTTTGTAATGTATAGATTGTATAAGTCGTTATTGATTTCCAAATCCTCTTTTGACACAGGCTCCGGAGTAATAACAGGCTCTTTCTTTTTTGTTGATTTTGTTCCGGATTTTGAAGAAGCGGCAGAAGTTTTCTTTTTAGTGGTTTTCTTTTTGGGTTTCGAAGTGGCAGACGATTTGGTTTTCTCTTCCTTTACGATCGCAACCTCTTCTTTGATTTCTTCATTCATTAGCAATATCACCTCTAACAAATACTTTTTCATCGTATATTTTAACATATTATTTTAAAAAAAACAATAGAAAGAGACAAATTTAATTCCGTGTTTTTCGTGTAAAATTCATAAAACAGATTTTTTTGAAAAATATTCACAAAAACTCTTGACTATTTTTGAATAATATGCTATTATAACTATAATTGCGGAAGGAATGTCATAAGACTTCCTATGTAATAATATCAGAACAGTCCTCTGCACGCTCTGCACGAATGTTCGTAGTTAATAAGGAGGGCCTAAAATGGATAAAATCCAGGCTTTTGCAAGTGAGCAATTAAAGACCGAGCTCCCTAAGTTCGGTATCGGTGACGGTGTAAAGGTTTACATTCGTATCACTGAGGGTGAAAAGCAGAGAATTCAGCTTTTCGAAGGTACTGTTATCGCTAGACACGGTGGCGGAATCTCCGAGACCTTCACTGTAAGAAGAGTTGCTTCTGGTGTTGGTGTTGAAAAGACATTTCCTCTTCATTCCCCTAACGTAGATAAGATTGAAGTATATCGCGAAGGTAAAGTTCGTCGCGCTAAACTCTATTATCTTCGTAGCAGAGTTGGTAAAGCTGCTAAGGTTAAGGAAAAGATTTAATCTTTCCACAAAAATAAAAGCGACCATTGATATAATGGCCGTTTTTATTTTTTAATTGACTTTTAAAACCGGGAGTGGTATAATTATATGGAAGTTACGCCATCGTCTCAGGCAGTTTCTTTCCGCCCAAAACGTGAAAGTGAATATGCTTTACAGATTGGCAACCGTCCTCGCCTACGTTACTGATAATTCTGTAACCGTTTGCAAGGTTAAGTGATTTTGCAATTTTAGGTATAGCCTCAAAAATTTTTGTAACTTCGCTCGAATTGCCTTCGTTTATTTCATCGGCAGAGGCAATGTGCCTTTTGGGAACTACAAGGCAGTGAACGGGCGCTTGCGGGTTGATATCCATAAATGCGAAAACGTTATCGTCCTCATAAACTTTGTTTGAGGGGATATCGCCATTGATTATTGCGCAGAATAAACAATCCATAATAAAAAACTTCCTTTCGTTTTTTGATTTCATTATATCACATTGAAAAAGGATTTTCAAGATTAAATGCCATATATAGAGAGAAAACTTCCCAAATATCCGGCGGATAGCGATGTTTGGAGGACGCTGAAAAGCGAAGAAAGACCGATAGTCGTTTACGGAATGGGTAACGGCGCGGATAAGCTTATCGCGAGGTTTGACAAATACGGAATAGAAATTGCCGATTTTTTCGCATCTGACGGTTTTGTTAGGGGACATCAATTTCACGGAAAAAGAGTGAAAAGCTTTTCCGAAATAAAGTCGGAATATTCGGATTTTGTTATAGTACTTTCATTCGCATCAAATCGCGACGAAGTAATTGAAATGCTATCGAAAATTGACCGAGAGTACGATATGTACGCTCCCGATATGCCAATCGCATCGGGCGAGTATTTCGACGCGGAGTTTTATAATGAAAATTACGCTGAAATTGTAAAGGCATACAACACCCTTGAAGATGAAAAATCCAGGTCGGTTTTTTCCTCTGTTATAAATTACCGATTGAGCGGAAAAATATCCTTCCTTCTTGATACTTATTCGGAGGTTTCGGAAAAGTATGAGCTTTTGAAAGCGGATAAAATCAATACCGCCATTGATGCCGGCGCGTATAACGGAGATACTGCGAGAGAGATGATCAAATATTTTCCGAATATTGAAAAGGTGTACGCTGTCGAGCCTGATAAAAGAAACTATAAAAAGCTTGAAAAATTCGCAGAGGAAAGCGAGGAATGTGAAGTTATTCCCATCAACTCTGCGGTTTACAGCAAGGACGGCGAAGGGGAATTGCTCGGCAGCGGAAACCGTAATTCCACGATTTCCGGAACAGCCTCGCACAAATTCAACTTTGATAGCGTTTCTCTTTTGAAAATTGATAGCATAAGAGAAGCGAAAATAGATTATATTAAATATGATGTTGAGGGCTCTGAATTTGAGGCGCTTTTAGGTTCTCACGAGACGATAGAACGCTCAAAACCGTCAATGTCGGTTTCACTTTACCACAAGAGCGGGGATATATTTTATCTTGTAAACTACCTCAAAGAAAAGTATCCGGATTACAAATTTTATCTTCGCAGAACCAAATGTATTCCCTCGTGGGAAATAGATTTGGTAATGGTATATTGATTTTTATGTAAAATAAAACGAGTTACATTATCTGAAAGGAGAGAGCATATGAAAAGACCGGAGATACTCTCACCGGCCGGAAATTTTGAAAAAATGAAAATGGCAATTCTCTACGGCGCAGATGCGGT
>JAZUPQ010000074.1:0-3277 GCA_045605265.1 Eubacteriales bacterium
CCGCGCCCGATGAAACAAGACATTCTTTAATTGCGTTTTTTCCTTTGTAAAAAGTGCTTGCAAGTCCGGTAATGCTGCCGCAAACAGGGAAGAGCATAAGGGTAGCAAGTCCTATGTTTCCGCTGGGGTTTTCGCATTTTAACAAAATGAAGCTCGACACTAGTATAAGTATAAATAAACTGCAAAGACTTACGATAAACGTGAATAGAAACGGACTTAGCTTTTGTTTTGTTCTTCTCATAAAAATCCTCCGAATCAGACTAATAAAGCCTATTCGGAGGATTTCTGTTTTATTCCTTATTTGGAATTATTGTCAGCGGTGTTTTCTTCTGCCGCTGTTTCGGTTGTCTCTGCCGCATCTGCTTCGGCAGTCTTGTTAGCCTCGATTGCAGCCGCCGCGATATCCGCAGCCTTAACGTCTACGCTTCTGATTGCCGCGATGAGAAATCTGATTTTCGTCTTATCCTTGGTTGTTTCGAGAACAAAGGTTTCACCCTTGATTGAGATAACCTTACCGATAATACCGCCGATTGTCGTAACTTCATCGCCTACTGCGAGAGCGCCGCGCATTTCCTGGTCTTTCTTTTCCTGCTTTTTCTGCGGACGAATCATAAAGAAGTAGAGGAAAATGAAGAGTATCGCAATCATACCGATAGTGAGGAATAGGTTTCCGCCTCCACCGGTTTGAGCGGATGCGCCGTCGCCTGCGCCTGTTTCAAGTAAAAAATTAAGCATGTTAACTTACCTTTCTGAATTTCGTATTACTTTTGAGTATTATACACTATATTTTTTAACATTTCAAGAACAAATATGCAATTTTAGGTAAATTAGGGTAAATTTAGCCTTTATTTGCCTCTGCAAGAGCAACAATCTGTTTGATAACCTTCTGTGGAGAAAGCCACCAGTCGCGCCCCCAGACTCTTAACAGATTCCAACCGCGTCCCTCCAAAAAACGCGGGTTATAAACGTCTCTCTCTATAACGGAGTTTGAGAGCTTATAAGCATCTGTGTCAAGCTGAACGCCAACGAGGTATTTGTCCTGCTTTTCGTCGTATATCGCCAAAGAAATCTTGTTTTTGCTGTTTCCGAGCTGAAGCTCTACCGCGTAGCCCAGCTTTTCGAGCTTTTCTTTCATTCTTTCCTCGATGCTCGCCACGGTAGTAAAGGACTGCTCTTCCTGTTCGTCAGGCGGATTAAGCTGATTTAAAATCGCCTTCGTGTCCGCCTCGCTACCAAGAGATACGCTTCTAACGTAAGCAAGATAGCTTCTTAAAAGCTTCGGGCCCAAATTCTTTGAAGCGTCAACCTTCAATTCCTCGGGTTCAATGCTCGTAACCACGATAACCTTACTCTTAGCTCTCGTAATCGCAACGTTGAGACGGTTTTCGCCGCCGTCAGAGGAGAGCGAGCCGAAATTGGTGTAGAGCTTGCCTTCTTGATTTTTTGCGTATCCGATGGAGAAGATTATTATATCTCTCTCATCACCCTGTACGTTTTCAAGGTTCTTGATAAAAATGCTGGTATCTTCGCCGTTTTCAATTCTTATGCGTTCCTTATGAATTTGACTTCTGAAAGCCGCGTCTTCCCGACACGCCTTGTCTATCTCATCTGAAATGCAGGTCTGCTGATCGCTGTTGAAGGTTATGATACCGATGCTCTCGTTGTTCTTTCTCGTGTCGAAAATGTTTTTGAGAATAGAAACAACCTGCTTGGCCTCGATGGGATTCGTTCTGTCAATCCATTTTCCCGCCACTTTATATCTTTCAATAGGGCGCAGCTTCTTGTTTTTCGATATATTAGGCGCGATTTGCAATGTTGCGTTGTAGAACGCATTGTTGGAAAAGTCTATCAGTTCGCTATGCCTTGAACGGTAGTGATAAGTCAGATTTGCGCTGTTGTATCTTGATACCGCAAGGTCGAGTAAGCTCTCCACCTCCAAAGCCGCTTGGAGAGCCAAATCATCTTCAAGCTCGGGGTCTGCTCCGAGGTAGCGTTTCATAAACGTCGAGGAAGGGCGGAGCTGCTTTGCGTCTCCGGCAACAACTATGTTCTTTCCGCGGTAAATCGTGGGAATCGTACTCTCAATAAACACCTGCGAAGCTTCGTCGAATACGACCAGGTCAAACAGATTCTTTTCAAGCGGAAGAAGATTTGATACGTTTTCCGGAGAAAGAAGCCAACAGGGGAATAGCTTCAGCAGGTAATCGCTGAAATTTTCCATAACCTTTCTGATCGGCCAGAATTTTTGCGTCTTTGAGATTTGGTAAAGGTAATCCTTGCTGTTCTTTGCTTCGTTGTAGTAATTTAAATAAAATTTACTGCATTTGATTTGAGTGAGATTTGAAGCAACTGCAAGCTGTTGCTCCTTCAACTTGTAAATGCGTGAAGAAATATTGGGAAAATCTACTATCAGAGAGAGATCGTCCTTGTAATATTCTTCAAAGTAAATTATCTCGTTGTAAATTCTTATGATCGGTATTTTGTCGATGATATCCACAAAGTTTGCGTAATTCTTCGATTGTTCGTACGCAAAATTCAAAATTTCGCGTGTAGGAGCGGCCAAAGAATTGATTAAACTCGTAGTATCCCTTTCCGATATGTAAGACGAGAGGGCCTCGTGCGCGTGCTTCAAAAATCCGAAGTTTCCTCTGACAAGATTGTCCAAAACCGCCACATATCCTTCACGCGTAAATACGTTTCCAAGAAAAGTGTAATCTGCGGTATATTCGTTAATTGCAATTAAAGTTTCGTGGAAATCCCGACGGAGCATCGCGCGCTTTTTACCTTCGAAAATTCCGCCCGCCTCGGTCTTAACGATTTTATCTATTTTTTTCTCGTCCAGGCTGTCGGCGTAGTAGGCGAGTACTTTACTGTAATTCGGATGCTCTGCGAGGCTGAATACCTTTCTCTTAGAGCGTTTCATAATCGTTTCTAACTCACCCTTAGCTTCGCCGATAGTACATATATCGAGATTTTCAAACATACAGTCCAAAAGGGGATTCTTGCTCTTTCTGTCACGGAAATCATAATAAATCTTCGACAGTTGATTTTCTCTGATTTCAAAAATCGCGTTTTTGATTTCCCGATACTTAAGAGACATAACAGCCTTGTTGGTCAGCATTTTTTGATATATGTCGTATTCGGTTGTGTTTTTCGCGAAATTATAGGAAGATGCGTACATCTCCGAAAGAGTCATTCCGAAAGGACGAACCTCGTGAAGAACCTTTGAAATTTTATCAAGCTTGTTTTCTTCCTCGTCAATTTTGCTTTGAAGCTC
>JAZUPQ010000075.1:0-4640 GCA_045605265.1 Eubacteriales bacterium
CTAGACTATTCTAGATTACTTTAATAGTTAGAAGAACTAATAGTACTTTATGAAAAACTGTACAAAATGCGAAATGATTTCGTTACACACATTTTATCATAAAGTTGCCTTATTGTCAACAGATTTTAATAAAAAATGCGCAAATTCGTTAAATAAATTTAAAACTATACAAATTATTACAAAAAATTTGTGCAATTTCAATCTTTTTTTGGGAATACTTGTTAATAACATAACTTTACAATATTAAAAGAAAATTTACAAAATCACAAATGAATTATTTGATTTCACCGCGCTATTTGATTGTACTTGATTATATGCGAAGGTTGTCCCGAAAATACCAGAGACGCCACGGCATCAATTTACTTTGTTCTTCTCCAAAGCGACGGGCTGAAAAGTATCAGCATTGGGAAAATTTCAAGTCTTCCGAGCAACATATCTGCGCACAGTATTAATTTTCCAAATACCGAGAAAATTGAGAAGTTTCCGCTCGGGCCTACCAATCCGAAGCCGGGGCCGATATTGTTGAAGCAGGCGACCACCGCCGATATTGTAGTCTCAAAGCTCTCGCCCTCAAACGCCAAAAGAACCGAAGATGTCAAAAACACTACGCAGTATGCAGCGAGATAGCCGTTTACACTATGAGCCACAGAGGTTGGCACAACCTTTTCGTTCATTCTGGTGAGCTTGACGCTGTTTGGGTGCACGAGCTTCTTGATTTCCTTAGAGATTGATTTTATCAAAATAACTACTCTTGACACCTTGATGCCGCCGCCGGTTGAGCCGGCGCAGGAGCCCATAAACATCAACATAAACAGAATCATTTTCGATAGCGTAGGCCAGGTGTTAAAGTCGAGAGTTGCAAAACCCGTAGTGGACACCACAGATGCCACGCTGAAAGCGCTGTGATGCAGAGAATCGAAAAATGTTTCGCACATCGCGGCTTCCGTTTTGTAAATATTTATCGCAATAGTGAAAATTGACAAAAGCACGATTGAGATGTAAAAGCGGAATTCAGTATCCTTATATACAGAACGAAATTCTTTTGTCAAAATCAAATAATACATATTGAAATTGATAGAGAAAAGAAGCATAAATACGGTGATGACACCTTGAATATAATAGCTGTCGTACGCCGCTATGCTATTGTTGGTTATGGCGAAGCCGCCCGTTCCTGCCGTGCCGAATGAAATAACTACCGAGTCAAATACCGGCATTCCTCCAATCAGCAAGAGAATTATTTGAATAAGAGTCATGCAGATATAAATAGCGTAGAGTATCCTAGCGGTACTTCTCATTTTCGGAACTAATTTACCGACCGAAGGACCGGGGCTCTCTGCGCGGAGAATGTGCAGTGATACTCCGCTGCCTGCGGATTTTGGGATAATCGCCAGAATGAACACCAGAACGCCCATTCCGCCCAGCCAGTGAGTAAAGCTGCGCCAATACAGAGCTGATCGCGGCAGCGATTCAATGTTTGAGAGAATGCTTGCTCCCGTGGTAGTAAATCCCGATACCGTTTCAAAAAACGCGTCGATATAGTTTGGAATTGCTCCGCTCAAGGCAAAAGGAATTGCGCCAAATACCGACAATGCTATCCAGGATAGCGCAACGATAAAAAATCCGTCCTTTGCAAAAATCATAGAATTTTTGGCTTTCATTAAAAGAAGCGGAATTCCAATCGCGAAAAGACAGCCCATAGTAATTAGAAAGGAAAACAAGGATTTGTATTCCTGCAAGAAAAGAGCTATTATCACCGAGGGGAACATAAATGCTCCCTCAATTACCAAAAGATAGCCTAAATATTTTAAAGTAATTTTCTTATTCATTTTTCGAGCCTTTCGGAATCTCTCGGTTATTGTCGGCAAAGATATCGTTCAAGTCTGAAATCGGCTCGCCCGACGAGCTTACTACAATAACCGTATCACCGCATAAAATACGGTTGCTACCGTTGGGAATTGAGATATTGCCGTTGTGATTGATACAGGCTATCAAAATATTTTCTTTGAGCTTTAAGTCCCTGAGAGGAGTGTCGAGTCCCTTGGTTTTTGCGTTAGCTATAAATTCAATCGCCTCCGCTTTTCCGTCTACGATACGGTGTAGCGTAATAATAGATGAGTCGGTGTTGTCAATCGAACGTACATAGCGGATAATATCCGTCGCAATTACGTCGGTGGGACATACCGAGCTTCCGATTGTTTTGTCCGAAAAGAGCGTCTTGTACGCGCTTTTGTTCATTTTCGTAACGGTTTTCGGTACTCCGATGCTTTCTGCGTACATTGATATTACTATATTCTGCTCGTCCATTCCGGTGAGGGAAACCAGGGCGTCGGTTTCCAAAACGCCCTCGGAAATTAAAAGATTTTGGTTAGAAGCATCGTCGTTTATAACCAAGGCGTCCGGGAATTTTGTAGCCAGGCTCACGCTTCTTTCATAGTTCTTTTCTATGATTTTTACATCTACTCCCGAGGAGAGTAGCTCCTCGGTCAAATATTCTGAAATTCTTCCGCCGCCGACGATCATAACGGTTTTTATCTTCTGTGTGCTGATATTTAACTTTTTAATCAGCTTTGCAAGCTCCGAGCGAGGCGCGGTAACGTTGATTTTGTCGCCATCGTTAAGGACGAAGTCGCCTTTCGGCGTGAAAATTTGATTATTTCTCTCAACCGCGCAGACAAGAACCTTTAAGTGCAGTTCACTCGTCAGCTCACCGAGGCTCTTGCCGTTAAGCGCGCTTTCCTTGTTAATTTTCAGCTCAACAAGATCAACACGTCCCTTATCAAAGGAGTCGATTTTTAAAAACGATGGGAACTGCAAAAAACGATATATCGTTCTTGCCGTAGATAGTTCGGGGTTAACCGTCATAGAAAGACCGAAATCGTCTCTCATAAACTGTATCTGATGCATATAGTCCACACTGCGTACGCGTGATATGGTATGCTTGCAGCCGAGACGCTTGGCAACGATGCAGCATAGCAGATTCAGCTCGTCGGACTGCGTGGTCGCGATAAGCAAATCCGACTCGGACACGTGAGCTTCTTTCTGTATGTTCAAAGCTGCACCGTTTCCCGACATTATCATTACGTCCAGGCTTTCCTGCGCCTTTTCAAGTGTTTTTGAGTCGCTATCTATAAGCGTAATATCGTGGTTTTCCAGCGTCAGCTGCTTTGCCAGCTCGTATCCGACCTTTCCGCATCCGATTATTACAATTTTCATAAATTAAAAGCACCACACCTTCAAAAGAAATAAACGAACTGTATAACATATAATATAGCACATTGCAAACCGTTTTTCAAGGGTAAAATGAAAATTAAATTTCGATTTTTCGTCACGCCCGCTTTCAAAAACGTGTTCGCCGCCCGTCTCTAATCCTCTTTATATAATATAATATGTAGAAAAGCGAAAACACCGAGATTTTTTCTTAAATAAAAAACGAAAAAAAGAAAGTGAGCATTTACGAGAAAAAAAGAGAATTCAAGAGAAAAAACGAGATTGTGTTTTCTAAATCGTTTTTTTTGAAAAAAATTCCAAAAAAGTGTTGACAAAGCGTAATCCATGTGTTATAATAAACAGGCTTGAAATTGGCACGCGTGACTTGACGCGTAAACTTAAAAAACGGAGGATTTTCAAATGTCAACTTTTATGGCAAAAGCAGAGACCATCGAACGCAGATGGTTTGTGATTGACGCTGCCGGAAAGCCGCTTGGTAAGACAGCAGTTAAGGCTGCCACCATTCTTAACGGCAAGCACAGACCCGAATACACACCTCACGCTGATTGTGGTGAATTCGTTATTATTGTAAATGCAGCAAAGGCTGTTCTTACAGGTAGAAAACTTGAACAGAAGTACTATCAGCACCACTCAGGTTACATCGGCGGACTTAAATCAGTTCAATACAAGACTCTTATGGCTAAGCGCCCGGAGTTTGCTATGGAACTTGCGGTTAAAGGTATGCTCCCTCACAATTCTCTTGGTGACAAAGCATTCACTCGCCTTCACGTTTATGCGGGCGAAAATCACGAGCAGGCTGCTCAAAAGCCTATCGCAATCGACTAATAGGGAGGATATTTGAATATGTATACTAGTGCAAAGCCTTATTTCTACGGCACAGGTAGAAGAAAGAAGTCCGTTGCGAGAGTTCGCCTTTATCCCGGTACAGGCGCAATTACCATCAACGGCAGAGATATCGATGCTTATTTCGGACTTGAAACACTCAAATTGATCGTTAACCAACCCTTCGGCGTAACCGAAACAGTTGGCAAGTTTGACATTGTTGCAAACGTTAACGGCGGTGGATTTTCAGGCCAGGCAGGCGCAATCCGCCACGGAGTTGCTCGCGCGCTTCTTCTCGCAGACGAAAGCTACAAGCCCATTCTTAAAAAGGCAGGCTTCCTTACTCGTGACCCTCGTATGAAGGAGAGAAAGAAGTACGGACTCAAAGGCGCTCGTCGCGCACCTCAGTTCTCAAAGAGATAAAAACATTGTGCCTTTGGCACAGTTCAAAACCCACCTTTCGAGGTGGGTTTTTGTTTTTATCTCGGAGAACTGAGGTGCAACTATGATTGCCTTACGGCAAGTTATGATGCTCGCAAAAGCTCGCAGTTATGAGATGTTTCACATCGTTATGAGAAGTCGGATCGTAG
>JAZUPQ010000076.1:0-3605 GCA_045605265.1 Eubacteriales bacterium
GTGTAAATCCGGTAGAGAAAAATTTTGGCAGAGTCCTCTCGTTTTCACTCCACAAATCGACACTAATAGTAAGAATGTGCTGGGAGTCTCTTTTTGACCTAATCACAGGCAGATATACCTTCGCCGCGGTTTCCGGCCCGGTAGGAATTTCAAGCGCGATAGGAAACGCGGCAAAAGAAGGCTTCACCTCGCTTTTGTATATAACTGCTCTTATAAGTATAAATCTCGGCGTAATGAACCTTCTCCCAATACCTGCTCTTGACGGCGGAAGAACTATTACCTTGCTTTTTGAAATGATTACCAAAAAGAGAATACCCGTAAAAATCGAGGGAGCGATTAACACAGTAGGACTCATACTCCTGCTCGGACTCACCGTAATTATAATGATAAAAGACGTGGTGCAGTTAATAATTTAAAAAGGAATTTTGAAATGGACTACAATTCTTTCAGAAGAAAATCGCGTGAGGTGCGTATCGGAAAAGTAAAAATCGGCGCAAACAACCCGATTTTAATTCAGTCAATGACCAATACCGACACGAAAGACGCGGAAAAAACCTACAATCAAATACTTGAACTTCAAAATGCGGGTTGCGAAATTGTAAGACTCACCGCTCCCGACACTGAGAGCGCGAAAACTTTCGGAATTCTGAAAGAAAAAGGGGTAAAAATACCCCTTGTCGCCGACGTCCATTTTGACTATAAAGTAGCTCTTGAATGTATTGCGGCGGGAGCGGATAAAATAAGAATTAACCCGGGAAATATCGGGGAACGCTGCAAGGTCGAGGCGGTTGTCAAGGCTTGTAAGGAAAAGAATATACCCATAAGAATAGGTGTGAATTCGGGCTCGCTTGAAAAGGAAATTTTAGAAAAATACGGCTCTCCAACGGCAGAAGCGTTGGCAGAGAGCGCCCTGACACACGCGAAAATTCTTGAGGAATTGGACTTTTTTGACACGGTAATTTCGGTCAAAGCCTCAAATCCTATGAATATGATTTTGGCTAACAGAATTTTGGCAGAAAAAACCGATTATCCTTTGCACTTGGGTGTTACCGAGGCGGGAGCAAGACTTCGGGCGGCTGTAAAAAGCAGTATCGGAATAGGCTCGCTTTTGAGTGAAGGAATTGGCGATACGGTCAGAGTTTCCCTCACCGATAATCCGGTTGAAGAGGTGTCGCTTGCAAGGGAAATTCTCTCCTCGCTCAGCCTCTCCCAAAAAAGAGGTATGGACATCGTAGCCTGTCCCACCTGCGGCAGAACGAAAATAGACCTTATAAATTTGCTCGCGGATTTTGAGAAAAAAATCAAAAGCGAAGGCCTTGAAGAGTTGAAAATCAAGGTTGCCCTGATGGGCTGCGTTGTTAACGGACCCGGCGAAGCGAGAGAGGCGGACATAGGCATCGCAGGAGGCGAGGGAGAGGGACTTTTGTTCAAAAAGGGCGTACCCGTGCGAAAAATCAGAGAGGAAATCCTGATTGATGAACTGATTTCCGAAATAAAAAAAGACTTTTTAAAATAAGCGAAACGGACTTAAAATGGCAAAAAGATTTTTAGATGTGTTTTCCCGATATAAACCCGATGCGGAAAAGTGTAGGGTGCTTGACAGCGCCTATGATGCTAAATATAGATATACCAGAGAAGAGCCCATCAGAGTGGAGTGTGAGTTATACTTTAACGAGCATATCGACGCCTTTATTCTCTACGAAATAGAGGACGAATGCCGAGAGCTTTATAAGGCAAGCTCATTCAAGATTTTACCTCACTTTCCAAAAGAATGCTTTGTCACGGACTACTTTGGCGAAATTACCGCCGAGGCAGCCCTTTGCGGCGCAGTAACCAACGGTTTTTTCTCAAAGGCGGAATACAGTGACGACGGCGAGACGATCAGGATATCAATTCCGTTCAAAAGCGAAGGGGTAAATTTTGTAAAAAATGCCAATACCGAGATGATATTGGCTAATATTCTTATGTCCAGATACTCGGTTGCGCGTAAAATCCGTATTGAGCAAGGCGAAGATGCCGAGGCATACGACAAACAGTGGGAAATGCGCCGCAGAAAAATACTTGCTGATGCGGAAAAGCAGAGCCGAGACGATATGCTCCGCAGACTTGAAGAGGCGAGAGCCGAAGCGGAGGCAAAAGCGAGAGCCGAGGACCCAACCTACGATTTTGACAGAAAGGCGGGTATTAACGACGCCACGGGAGATGACAGGCTCATCAGCAACACCGAGGCTCGTATGGGCGCGACTACCTACAACTATGCAGAGCCGAGCTTCGTTTGGGGCGACGACTTTGACGTAATAGAGCCTACACCGCTTTCAAAAGCGCAGGATTTTGCCGGAACGACGGTCTTTCTCGGCACGGTATTTGAGGTGACAACCAAGGATACGAGATCGGGAGATAAGAAAAACGTCACTATCGGTATCTCCGACGGAGCGAGCGCAATTTATGTTAAAAAGGCAATCCCGCTTGAAGAATGTGAGTGGGTGAACGGCCTTAAAAACGGAACACACCTTGCCGTATTCGGCAAAATAAGCGTAGACAGATTTGACAACGAAACCATACTCGTGCCGCGCGGAGTGAAAAAAATAGGAGTAACTCTCCGTATGGATAACGCCCCGAGAAAGAGAGTCGAGCTTCACCTACATACAAATATGTCGCAAATGGACGCTATTTCTTCTCCCGCGGACGTAGTAAATACTGCAATGCGTTGGGGACACAAGGCTATTGCGATAACCGACCACGGAAACGTGCAGTCGTTCCCCGAAGCGATGATTGCCCTTGAAAAAACAAAGGACGAGGACTTCAAAATTCTCTACGGAACAGAGGGATATTTCGTAAACGATACCGCAAAGTGTATTTTTGGTAACAAATACCCGAAATTTGACGAGGAAATGGTAGTTTTCGATATAGAAACGACAGGACTCTCTCACCAAACCTGCAAAATCATCGAAATTGGCGCGGTAAAAATCAAAAACGGGGAAATACTTGACACATTCGATATTTTCGTAGACCCGGAGGAGCCCATTCCGCAGATGATTACCGAGCTGACGAGCATTACCGACAGTATGGTAGCGGGCGCGCCGAAGGAAAAGGAAGCGATAGAGCAGTTCTTCGCTTTTATAGGTGAGGATATGCTGATTGCCCATAACGCAACCTTTGATATATCCTTCATTCGAGAGGCGGCAAAGAGAAATAAAATTTCCTTTGAGAATTCCTATCTCGACACTCTCGGACTTTCGAGATATCTCAATGTTAACTTGAAAAATCATAAGCTTGATACACTTGTTAAGCATTATAAAATAGGCGAGTTTCACCATCACAGAGCCAGCGATGACGCGCTTGTTTTGGCGTATATCGTATTTAAAATGCTGGCCCAGCTGAATGAGGAGGGCATAAAGGATTTTCACGGCGCAACCGAGGCTATGAGTGAAAATACCGACCCGTTGAAGCTCCGCCCGTTCCACATAATAATATTCGCTAAAAATCAGGCAGGACTTAAAAATTTGTACAAGCTGATTTCTATCTCCAACCTGCAATATTACAAGAGAAATCCCCGTATTCCCAAGAGTGTTCTGGAAGCGCATCGAGAGGGACTTATAATTGGC
>JAZUPQ010000077.1:0-7757 GCA_045605265.1 Eubacteriales bacterium
TTACCCATACCGGGACGCGCTCCAACGATTATCAGATCGCCCTTACCCATTTGAATAATTTTGTTATCAAGCGCGGAAAATCCGGAGCGAACACCTTTAATTGCGCCCTTACTTTCCTGTAAGGACTCGATTTCTTGATAAACATTTTGGAGGATCTCTCCAATGGTTCTAAAATCCCTTGATTCGTTGTTATGAGATATGTCAAAGATTTTTTGTTCTGCGTTATCAACAAGCTCTCTGATAGTTCCGGATTCCGAATAAGCATCTGTGCTTATTTCATCACATACACTAATTAGTTTTCTGAGCGTGGATTTATCCTTTACGATTCTTGCATAATCTTTAACGTTTGCAACTGTAGGCACAGAGTTAGCAATCAAAGAAATGTACTGGATCCCTCCTGCCTCGTCTCTATCGCCTGCTTCTACCAAAGCGTTAACCAAAGTAACCGTATCAATTTGCTTGCTTTGAGAGTACATTTTCAAGAGAGAAGCATATATATGTTTATGCTCTTCGAGGTAAAAATCTTCAATACCTATCAGTCCGCTTACTTTATCAAAAGCATCGGGATTTATGATTATTGAACCCAAAAGCGCCTGTTCTGCCTCAATGCTCACAGGTAGCTGTCTTATCATACTGTTGTTATCCATTTAAACTCCCGAATCAACCGTGTACTTTAACAGTGAATTTTGCAATTACTTCCGGTAAAAGCTTTAATGCTACCGCATACTCACCGTAAGTTTTGATTTGATCTTTAATAATAATTTTTCTCTTATCAATGTCTGTATTAATTAGGCTTTTAAGTTTATCTGCGATTTCTTTTGCAGTTACAGATCCATAAAGTCTACCGTCTTGTCCACACTCCATTTTTACGTCAACAACAACGTCTTTGAGTTTATCGACCAGTAACATTGCTGCTTTTTTTTCTTCGTTGAGTCGGAATTGTTTTGCTTCTTCCTTGCTCTTAAGTTCGCTCGTTGCTTTTGCATCTGCTTCTATTGCTTTCTTTTGAGGAAAAAGGAAGTTTCTGGCATAGCCGTCAGAAACGTTGATTATATCGCCCTTCTTTCCTTGTCCTTTAATATCGCACAAAAGAATAACTTTCATTTTAAAACTCCAATCTTCGTTAATAAATCACTGTTCGAGGTAGTCGTCGATACTCGCTTTAAGAGTTTCCAGAACTTCCTGAACCGAATCGCTTGTAACCTGAGCTCCCGCAACGTCAAAGTGACCGCCACCGTGTAATTTTTCAAGTATAAGCTGCACGTTGACATTTCCGTTAGAACGGCCGGAAATATGAATATGGTCACCGATTCTTACAAGTGTAAATGCGGCATCTATTCCACGTAAGGTGAGCATTTTATCTGCCGCTTTTGAGGCAATTACACGATAGGACTCGTCCGTATCACCATCACAAGAAGAAATTGCTATATTGCCCTTATAGGTTTTAATTCCTGTATGGAATCTCGCTTCCTTTGAGAGGTCCTCAGTACTTGCTTTAAACATATTGTAAACATCGGTAGGGCTTGCGCCAGCACCTCTGAGATATTGCGCTGCGCCAAATGTTCTCGTACCGGTATTTCTTGTAAACTGCTTTGTATCCAGCAAAATTCCTGCTAAAAGCATATCGGCAACTTCCTTGATAAGTGAGCCCGAACTGATTGCGTTTTCAAGCATTTCCGATACAAGCTCACATGCACTCGAAGCGCTGGGCTCAATATAGGAAAGCTTAACGGTGTCAGCCAATTTATCGATTTTTCTATGGTGGTCGAGTATTGCTACGCTATTAACCTTTTTAGCCACGTCTGCGAACTGCGCTCTTTCAAGAGCGTTATGGTCAACCAAAACGACCAAGGTATCGGGTCCAAGTAAGTCAAGAGCGCCCGCGCCGTCAACAAACAGCTGAGAATATTGATCGGTAGACTGCATCATTTTAATGCAGGGTTCAAGATTTTTGTCTCTCAAATCGATGGCAATGTTTACTTTAACACCGCATAACATACAAAGTCTCGCAACGCCGACAGAGGCACCGAAAGAGTCAAAATCACCAAATCTGTGTCCCATTATGAGAACATTATCCGCTCTTGCCATTAAAGCGTTGAGCTGGTTAGTGAACGTACGCGAGTGGACATTTGAGCGTTTATAAACAGATTTGGTTTTACCTCCATAGTAAACATTTTCGTTCTCTGTTTTGAGAACTACCTGGTCGCCCCCACGCTGCAATGCCATGTCTATGGCATCTCTCGCTGCATTTTCACGGTCTGCCATTGAGCCTTTAATCCTGGAAACACCAACGGAAACCGTCAGAGATATGCTGTCTCCAATACGGGTATCTCTTATTTCATCAAGAATAGAAAATCTATCCGCAATACATTCGTCGAGATACTTCGAATCGAAGAACATTACATATTTATCGTTATCGTAGGATTTGATTACACCGTTTATCGAAGATGCCCATTCTTTAAGTTTTTGATCAACCTTGGAAACCGCATCCCGCGACTGTTCGTGAACGTATTGTAAAACATCTTCCACATTATCTATTGCGATGTAAGCAACCGCTACTCTCTCGTCATTATATTTCTTTTCCGCTATTGTAAGAGCGGTAATATCTGTCAAGATTGCAATATAAAGCCCGTCGCCCTCCTCAACAACAGTGAATCCTTCTGCTTTATAAATTTTGTCGAGTATCTTTAAGTTTGTTTCAGTAAAATGTTCCTTTTTAAAAGAGAGTGAAGTGATATTTTCAATATTGTCGCCAACAAAGTTCTCATCAGTATCAAGGATTGCTCTCATTGAGTCATTATACCAAAGTATAGTTCCATTTTTATCAAGGGCGATTGTGGGAGAAAGAGAGTTCTTAAATACAATGCTACCATCCTCATTCAAGAGTTTATATATACTTTTTCTTGGAAGATATTTCTGAGTCTGAATGTGTTTGTAGAAAATATAAGCTACCTCTGCAAGATATATCAAGAGCATAATGAAAGTTATTAATACGCTGCTGACAACACTTATAAACTCGCAGAATACAGCTAACAATGCTAAATTAACGCAACCGAGAATTGCGCAAAGCACAAATTCCATTCTTGACATATATGGTATTTTTAATTTTGCATTTTTGTTACGATTTGACATTTATACAGTCCTTTCGAGTCTTTAAAAGCATTATTAAACATTATTATATCACATCAAAATGCGTTTGTAAATAAATAAAAAGAAATTTGTTTTAAAATACTGTAAATATTTTCCGATAAACTATTGAAATAACAGTTCTTTTAGTATAAAATAGTATTATAAATACTGGAGGGAAAAATGAACGATTCGGTTTTAGAGAAGCCTATATCGAATATAAGTGGTGTGGGTAAAGTAAGAGAGCAACAACTAAACAAACTTGGATTGTACACATACAGAGATTTGGTGTACTTTTTTCCACGCGCTTACGAAAATCGTGGTAACATTTTAAATCTTGCAAACGCACCCGCGAATATCAACTGTTCCCTTTTACTCACCGTAGCGAGCGTCGTAAGAACAACGACCACCCGCAACGGACTTACTATTTCAAAATTTAAAGCATACGACAATAGCGATGGCATAGACGTAGTTTTTTTCAACTCTGCGTTTGTTAAGGACATATTTCATATAGGGACAACATTTAGATTTTGGGGCAAAATTATCTGCAATAAATCTACTCGGCAACTTGTTAGCCCGAGTTACGAACCCTATCTTCTGGGCGAGGAACTCCCCAATTTTGTACCTATCTACCCGCTGACAGAGGGTCTATCTTCGAAATATATAGATAAAATTGTCAAAACTGCCATTTCCGAATCGCTCCCTGAAATAGTGGATTTTTTACCGGAATCAATCAGACTCAAGAACCATCTCCCAACCATCACCTATGCTCTAAAAAACGTGCACTTTCCGAATTCGGAAGAAGAGTTAAAATCAGCTCTTTCGAGACTGGCATTTGACGAAATGCTTACATTTGGCATTGGCATAGCATTTATGTCGAAGTTCAAAAAAGAACTGCCGGGAATTAAATTTAATCCTTGCGATCTTTCTCCGTTGACCAATATGCTTCCCTACGACCTAACCTCTTCGCAAAAGAAAGCGATAAATGATATTTACAGCGATACCGTTCTAAACGTCAAAAATCCTATGTCGAGAATTATCGTCGGAGATGTTGGCTCCGGAAAAACTATTTGCGCTGTTTATGCTATCTATATTGCAGTAAAATCAGGTTATCAAGTAGCGCTTATGGCTCCTACCGAGATTTTGGCAACGCAACACTATAACGATATTTCTGCCTTGTTAAAAGATGTTGGAATTACTACCGAACTCTTAATAGGCTCAACGACCGCAAAAGAAAAAAACAGAATTACCGCAGCTGCCAAGCTCGGTAAAATCGACTTGATAGTTGGAACTCATGCCTTGATTTCAGATAAGGTTGAATTTGAGAGTTTGGGGCTTGTAATAACCGACGAGCAACATCGGTTTGGCGTTGACCAACGCGCAAAGCTAAAGGACAAATCTCACAGAGCGCATATGTTAGTTATGAGCGCAACACCCATACCGAGAACCTTAGCACTCACAATGTACGGAGACCTTGATGTTTCAAGAATCACAGAGATGCCAAAAGGTAGACAACGAGTAGACACATTTGTCGTTGACGAAAGTTACAGAAACAGACTCCTTGATTTCATCAGTAAACAAATTTCTAACGGCGGTCAGTGTTACGTTATTTGTCCTGCCATTGAGGACAACTTCGAACTTGAAGATGCGATTATACCAAGTAGTATAAATGTTTTTTCGAAATCGGATGCAACAATGAAAAATGTTGTGAATTTCACTGTTTTTTTAAGGCAGAATCTTCCAAACTTAAAAATTGAATGTATGCACGGCAGAATTAAATCTTCGGAAAAGGACTCGATTATGTCAAAATTTTCCAAAGGTGAAATCGATATCTTAGTTTCAACAACCGTCATTGAGGTCGGAATTAACGTACCTAACGCTTCTCTTATAGTTATCGAAAATGCCGAGCGATTTGGACTTGCACAGCTTCATCAACTCCGTGGAAGAGTGGGACGGGGCGACAGAAAGTCCTATTGTGTTCTGGTCAGCGGAACCGCCAACGAAAAGTCAAAAGCCCGCCTTGAAATAATGCGTACCACCTACGACGGATACGAAATTGCTGAGAAAGACTTGGTATTGCGGGGCCCCGGAGACTTCTTTGCAAGCGATGCGAAGAATATGCGACAAAGCGGCGGTTTTGAGTTTAAATTAGCCAAATTGTGCGACGATCATACCCTTTTTGCCAAAGCATTTGAGAGCGCAAAGAGTATTGTAGAGTCAGACCCGGAACTAATCAGTGAAGAAAACCATTTGCTTAAAAAAGAAGTTTCAAAATACATTATACCTCTGACATCAACTATTTCATAAGGAATTTAATATGAACAACAAACCATTAGCAGATAGGATGAGACCTCGATCCCTTGACGAAATTGCCGGTCAGGAGCATTTAGTCGGCTCAAACGGAATTTTGACAAAATTGCTTTCAAATAACAGAATACCGAATATGATTTTTTACGGCCCTCCGGGTATTGGAAAAACCACTGTTGCAAACATAATCGCCTCCGCTTCAGGTATTCAATTTTATAAATTGAACGCTACAACTGCAAGTATTGCCGATATCAAAGACGTGATTTCTTCTTCGGATAATATTTTGGCAGAAAACGGTACTCTATTATACTTGGATGAGATTCAGTATTTTAATAAAAAGCAACAGCAGTCTTTATTGGAATTTATTGAGAACGGGAAAATCACCTTGATTGCTTCAACAACCGAAAATCCCTACTACTACGTCTACAATGCCCTGCTTTCGCGTGTGTCGGTATTCGAGTTCAAAAGTGTTACTCCCAGTGAATGTGTAAACACAATTATGAGAGCTGTCGATATTTTAAATGAAGATTTTTCAGACTCAAAAACTATTGACACTAACGTAGCTTTGACTATCGCCACAGCCTGTGGCGGAGATGTCAGAATGTGCATCAACGTATTGGAAAACGCATTTTATATATCAGATAAGGAAATAGACATTGAGTCTATAAATAGATTATTGCCAAATGTAGTTGGGCATTTTGATCGCGATGGCGACGTACATTATGATTTGCTATCCTGCCTTCAAAAATCTATCAGAGGCTCAGATCCAAACGCAGCATTGTTTTATTTGGCGAAAATCCTTGCTCACGGAGATATGTTAAGCGCTTGCAGGAGGCTTTTGGTTATTGCGAGTGAGGATATTGGTCCCGCCTATCCTCTTGCGCCCGTGATAACATATTCTTGCGTTGAAAGCGCAAAATCAATCGGTATGCCCGAAGCGGCAATCCCCCTTGCAAACGCTACATGCATCCTAGCCACTTCCCCAAAATCAAATTCAGCGTACACTGGATATGCGCTCGCAAAGGCCGATATGGATGCCGGAATGGGAACAGAAATTCCAAAGCACCTTCAAAGCCCCAACTTCGATGGATATAAATATCCTCACGACTATGAAAACAATTTCGTGCATCAAGCTTACCTTCCCTCTGACATTCAAAACAAAGTTTATTATAAATTCGGGGATAATAAAACAGAGCAGTTGGCAAAAAAGTATTATGAAACAATTAGGGACTCTATTGATAAATTAAAGAAATAGGCAATTATACTTGACAAAAATGGTATAACTTGCTATAATAAATTGATTTATTGTCACTTTGGAGGATGTATTTAATGATTTATCATTTTATACTTAACCCTAAATCCGGACGCTCTCGCAAGCAACAAAATTTTGAAGAAATAATTAAAAAATTTTGCCAGGATAGGCAGTTAAGTTATCATATATATTATACAACATGCGCCGGTGATGCCACGGAGTATGTACGCTCTATGGTAAGAATTTCCCAAGAAATGCAACGGTTTATATGTATTGGCGGAGACGGAACTCTCAACGAGGTTGTTAACAGTGCCCCGTGTAACCCAAATGTTCAATTTGGAATTATACCAAACGGCTCCGGAAATGATTTCGTTAGGAATTTTACTCATAAATCTCTCTTTTCAAATCTTGAAGCACAAATTGATGGAGATACTATCTCGCTGGACCTCATAAAGTGCAACGATATGTATTCTGTCAATATGGTGAATATCGGTTTTGACTGTGCTGTCGCGAAAGAAGCAGCTAAATTGAAAAAAATCAAATTTATTACCCCCGGTTTTTCGTACACCTTGGGTGTGCTCAAAATCATATTCAAAAAAATAGGTACGCAGATAAAAATTATATTTGACGACGGCGAGATTTGGGACAAAGAATTTACCTTGACTGCCATTGGCAATGGCAAATTCTGCGGTGGCGGTTACTGCGCCGCACCGCTTGCTGACTTGCAAGATGGTCTGGCAGAACTTGTAGCAATTGATAAAATCTCAAAATTTACGTTCTTTAAGCTTATAAAATCCTACAAAAACGGTACTTATATAAATAATCCCGAGGCCATGAAGATAATTAATTATAAAAAAGTCTCGCATTTTAAGATGGAATTCCCCTCGCCTCTCCCAATCTGCAATGACGGAGAAATTAAAGGCGCAAAATCCATTGATTTCACCGTTATAAAAAATGGATTTAACTTTGTTATTCCTAAAGGATCAGGTTTGAAATACGACAACAGAGGATAAAAAATGAAAATATTCGACAAAAGACCGCTCTTTTTAATACTATGTATTATTATATGCAC
>JAZUPQ010000078.1:0-23009 GCA_045605265.1 Eubacteriales bacterium
ACAATTCTACAACAACGAACGCATTCAACTCAAAACAAAACTGACACCACTTGAAAAGCGATGTCAGTTCGTCTCTTAAAATTTAATATTTTCTACCAAGAGTCTCTTTTTTGTGCTGTCTGTACATTTTGGAGCAGTTCATCGGTTTTTCGCCGAAATATTATCTCTTTATTTGTTTATCTCATTAAAGTTTCTTTTGCTTTTCTCAAAATGCTTAATTTGAACTTCGCTCTCGGGTCGCGGAACAATAGTCTGAATGCCCTTTCGTACATAGCGTACGCCTTATCTTTGTCCACGGGAACACCCATACCGAATTCGTATAAGCAGCCCAACGAATAAATAGCTTTTGGGTATTCGAGCTTTTCCGACAGGTTCAAAAGCTCGACTGCAATCTCGGATTTTCCGATATGAACGAGCCGCATAGCCTGTGAGTAAACCCGCTTTGCGATTTTTCTCTTTTTAGCTTCGTAAATTCTCTTAATAATGTCGTCTGCGCGCTTGTCCGAGAGTTTGTCCGCGCGGTTCAGACATTCGAGAGCCAGCTTGTAATCGCGATTTACGCCAAAACCGTCCGCATAACATCTTCCGAGAGGGACGAGGGCGGAATTTTCGCCGCGCTTTACAGCGGTTAAGTACCAGTTGTAAGCGCTCACGCTGTCGATTTTCGTTCCGATGCCCTTTTCGTAGCACTCGCCGAGTCTTGTCGTTGCCATAGGGTGTCCCATAGCGCAGGATATTGCGAAGAGCTTGAATTTTTCGTCATCGTCATTGGTGAGCAGAGCTTCCTTGTAAATCTTTTCTCTTTGGCTTCTGATTTCCTTAACCCGTCTTTCACCCTTGACGCTGCCGAGCTTTTCTGCCTGCTCGTAGCATTCGAGGGCGAGGGCAAAATCTCTGTCTATATGCTCACCGTCTGTGAAAATATCTCCGAGAGCCGCGTACGCGTCGGCTCTTCCGCTTTTTGCAGCCATTTCGTAGTTGAAAATAGATGCGTCGATGTCACCCGTTATGTACTTGCCCTCGCGATAGAGCTCACCGAGAGTCATATACGCGTCGGAAGAACCTCTGACCGCGCACTCTCTTAAAATGCGTAGACCTTCATCGGCCTCGCCGTAGGTTCCCATATTCTGCACCTTCATCATACCGGCAGAAGCAAGAGCGGATAAATCTCCTCTTGAACCAAGCGTCTCGCAGAGGCGCAGCGTTGCTGTCTCGCACTCGGCTTCAAGAGACATTCTCACAAGCATTTTTAAGAATGAATCTTGATTAAACTCTACACGGGGCGGCTCTTTTGCCCCTGTTTTGCGCAATTTGAACAGCATAGGTATTGCGTAAAGCGAGGGAATTCTATATTTTTTTAAGTACCATTTTGCATATTCGGGATTCGGCTCGCTAAAACCGATACCGTTCAAATATCTCTTAGCGAGAAGCATTGTCGCTTCCTTGTGGTCTGCGTCTGAGGCGAGAGTGAAAAAGTGGTTTGCCTCAACCTCTTTTCCCATTCTTGAAAGCTCCTTTGCGGCGGGAACGTAGGACTCAACCTCTCCAAGACTCGCGGCATAAATCAACCAAAAGGTGCCGAGAATCGCGCTTGAAGTTGATACAAGCTTGGAATATCTGTAAGCGCAAAATCCGTCGTTCTTTTCCGCTCCCCTTTTATAAAGCAGCGTCGCGCGGGCGAGATTTTGCGGAACGAGTACACCGTCCTCTAAAATTTTGGCATATTCCTTAATCGAGTCTAAGTCATCGCAAGAAATCAAGGTTTCGTAATGAATCATAGCGCTTTCGTATTCCTTTTGGAGAAGAGCGTCTTTCAGTTGCGACTTGTAATTAGATATATCTTCTTTTGAAATTTCAATTTTTGTATTGCATTTAGGACAAATTCCGTTAGGAAAATTCCCGTCGTATCCACATATTTTGCAAAGCATAACCGTACCTCCTGCTGCCTCTGTGATTATATTTTACACTATCCTAAAAAAATTGTCAATGAGAATAAATATTTTTTTCTTTATTGCAAAAGATATTAAAAAAGAAAGGGGAGCAAAATGACTAAAAGCGAAAAGAAAAGCGGCAAAAAAGGTATTTTTTTCACTATGGGAGCGCTTGCGACTTTGGGCGTGCTTACCGTATGGAAAAAAGGCAAGAACGCGGTAAATAACGTAGTGCAAAAGTGTAAAAGCACGTTCAAGGGCAACACGATGTAGGTCTGTAACCTTCTCGGTCTGTTTTTTATATAATAGAAATGGGTGGACATTAACAATGCCCACTCTTTTTGGAGAAGGTATGAATATTGAAAAATATGGGGATAGCAAAAGGTGCAGGGTGGCAAAAGAACTCTTTGAAAGAGCGATTGACAGATTGCGCCTTGTTTTTTTGCCTATCCCAACAAGTAAAGACGGTAAACATTTAAACTGCGCGGATAAGACCTTTGAAAATCTTATATCCGAAACAGAGCCGCAAACTCTTGTGGTTGGATATAAAATTCCAAAGGCGATTTGCGACGAAATACTGAATAAAAAGGCAAAATATATTGATTTGAGCCTTGACGAGCAATTTCTGGTTGAAAACGCTAAAATCAGCGCCGAGGGCGCGCTCGGATATGTTCTGACAAGCTCGGAAAAAAGCGTGTCCGATATGAAGATAGGAATTGTGGGTTACGGAAGAATAGGTAAGGAGCTTTTCAGGCTTTTATCCTTTATGGGCGGCGACTTAAAGATTTTCACAAGCAGCGAAAGCACCGCTAAGGAACTGGGAGGCTTGGGAGTGAAAACAAGCCTTTCGGTAGGGGGCGTGCGTGATTTCAGCGGACTCGATATCGTTATAAATACCGCCCCGACAGATCTTTCGCCCTCCTTCAATGAGGGCAAAATACCCGAAGGTATGCGAGTGATTGAGTTAGCCTCGGGTGAAAACTTCAAAGGGGTTAAGGGAATAGAAAGACTACCCTCAATTCCCGAAAAAATGTATCATTACAGCGGCGGATATATTTACTTTAAAGCAATAACACGATTTTTGAAAGAGGAACAATTTTGATTGGTTACGCCTTTTGCGGTTCATTCTGTACTCTGTCCGACTCATTGAGGGCTATGTCCGAGTTTATAAGCCGGGGATATGAAATTCAGCCTATTATGAGCAGTCAGACTTACAGTACGGACACAAGATTTTTCAAAGCGGAGGATTTTAAAAACAAGGTCAGAGAAATGACAAAGAGGGAAATTGTACACACGGTCAAGGACGCTGAGCCCTTTGGGGCAGCAAATCCGCTGGACGCCTTGATAGTCGCGCCTTGCACGGGTAATACTCTGGCGAAATTCGCCTCCGGAATTACAGACGGCGCAGTTACAATGGCCTTGAAGGCGCACCTGCGCTCAGACAGACCAACCCTAATTTGTCTTGCAACTAACGACGCGATGTCTCAAAATCTGAAAAACATCGCCTTTGCCCTTGCCAGAAAATCGGTTTACCTCGTTCCTATGTATCAGGATAACCCGCAGAAAAAGCCCCACTCGCTTGTGGCGGATTTCGACAGGGTTTTCGAGGCTTACGAATTAATGTTAAAGGGAAAGCAGATACGTCCGCTCTTTTTGTGTTGACAAATTTCTCGTAATTTGTTAAAATATATTCATAAATATTACGAAGAGGACGTGTGAATATGAAAAGAAAGGAAGTTCTGCCCGAGCTGCTCGCTCCCGCGGGAAATTTTGAGGCCTTGCTTGCCGCGATAGAGGCGGGAGCAGATGCTGTTTACCTTGGCGGAAAAAGCTTCGGCGCGCGAGCCTTTGCGGAAAATTTTGATTTAGAGCTTTTAAAAAAGGCTGTTGAATATGCCCATCTGAACGGTGTCAAACTCTTTGTTACGGTGAATACGCTGGTATACGACAGAGAGTTTGACTCTCTTTCGGATTACATAAAAGACCTTTACGAGATAGGCGTTGACGCTATTATATGCGCGGACCTCGGAGTAGCGGCGGAAATAAAAAGACGCACCCCCAATATGCCGATTCACGCATCTACTCAAATGTCCTTGAACAACGCTATCGGAGCAGACATGGCGTACGAATTGGGTTGCGAAAGGGTGGTTTTGGCAAGAGAGCTTTCGCTTGAAGATATAAAATCCGCCGTAGAAAACTCAAAGGCGGAAATTGAAGTATTTTTGCACGGCGCGCTGTGTGTATGCCATTCCGGGCAGTGCCTGTTTTCGTCTATGGTAGGCGGCAGAAGCGGAAACCGAGGAGAGTGCGCGCAGCCCTGCCGACTCCCCTACAACAACGGCAAATACCCTCTGTCTCTTTGCGATTTATCCTTGGCAAATCACGTAAAGGAATTAATAGAAAGCGGGGTTTCTTCTCTGAAAATAGAGGGAAGAATGAAGTCGCCGAGCTACGTTTATAACGTAACAAGCATATACAGACGGCTTCTTGACGAGTACCGCGATATAAACGCAAGGGAAGAGGAGCTTTTAAAAAACACATTTTCCCGCGGCGGCTTTACCGACGGATATTTCATCGGCAAAAAGAGCGGAAAAATGACGGGAGTGCGAACAGATACCGACAAGGCGAAAACTAAAGAGCTTGGTGAAAGAGCCTTCTCACCAAAACCCGTTTCTCTCTTTGCCGTCGCAAGTATAAAAAGCGGCGAGCCCGCCCGCTTGACTCTCAAAATAAAAGGCAGCGACAAAGAGGCGACGGTCATTGGACAAGTCCCTCAAATTGCAAACTCCTCACCGCTTGTAACAGATGAAGTAAAGGCGAGACTTTCTAAAATGGGAGGCACTTATTTTACTCTTGAAAAAGAGGATATAGAGCTTGAACTCGGCGAAAATCTAAACCTCGCTCCGTCTAGCATAAACGCTTTGAGGAGAGAGGGAGTAGCCACTCTTTCAAATTTCAAAAGAGATTTTACCGACAAGCCGTTTGTTCTTGAAAAAAGGAAAAAATCGAGTCAAAAACTTCACACGGGTCTGTTCCTAAACCCCAAAACATACGAAAAATACAGAAATAAGGAAAAGTTTTTTGATATTTGCTATCTGCCGATAGAATATTTTTCAAACGCCGAAGCAATCGAGAGCGACGTTGGAATTTATCTTCCTCCCGTAGCCTTCGACAGCGAGCTTGAAGCGGTATCGGAGCTTTTGAAAAAGGCTAAGGATAAGGGTGTAAAATACGCTCTGTGCACTAATCTTTCGGGAATATATCTCTGCAAAAAATACGGCTTTGAGCCCATGGGAGATTTCAGACTTAATATATCAAATTCCGTGAGCAGCGCCGCGCTTGAAAAAATGGGTGTGGAAAAACAGATTTTACATCCCGAAATTACTTTGCCTATGGCAAGGGATATAGGCGGAGGAGTGATTGTTTACGGAAGAATTCCGCTTATGCTTACCGAGCGTTGCTTCATCAAGGAAAATTACGGTTGCGACAGCTGCAACAGGGCGAGCTTAAAGGACAGAACGGGGGCGGATTTCCCTCTTATGTATGAATTCGGACACAGAAATTTGATTTTAAACTCTCAAATTACCTATATGGGAGATAAAAAAGAGGAGCTTGACAGAGCAAAAATATATCACCGTCATTTTATTTTTTCGACCGAACACGAGAGCGATATTTCAAGGGTGATTTCCTCTTACAAAAAGGGCGAAAGCCTTGGCAAAAACGTAAAAATAAGAAGAATTGGAATAAAGTGAGGAAAAAGGAATATGTCATTAGCAATTATAACAGGCGCGTCCAGCGGAATAGGCAGAGAATTTGCTCTTCAACTGAAAGCAAAGGCGGGGGTTGACTCATTTTGCCTTGTTGCAAGACGAGAGGAAAGACTTTTACAGTTGGCAAGCGAGCTTGGCGTTCCGTGTAAAATCATACTTGCGGACCTATGTGAAGACGCCGGAATAGAAAAAATCAGAGAATACCTTAAAGAAGAAAGCCCAAAGGTGAAATTTTTAGTAAACTGCGCGGGATTTGGAGATTTCGGCGCGTTTGATGAAATCAGCGAGGATACGGTCTGCAAAATGATAGACCTTAACGTTAAGGCACTCGTGAGAATTACTCATCTCGCTGTTCCTTATATGGAAAGGGGCGGAAGAATTATAGAAATGGGCAGCGGTTCCTGCTTTACTCCGCTTCCTTATTTCAACGTCTACTCCTCGTCTAAGGTTTTTGTTCTGCATTACACCAAATCACTCAATCACGAAATTAAAAAATACGGGCTTCGTGCAACCTGCTTTTGTCCGGGGTGGGTGGATACCGAGTTTTTGTCTCTCGCTACGCGCAGAACAGACGTAACTATGCCAAAATCAATGAAACCTCTATTGAAGGTTGAAGATTGCGTCGCAAAGTGCGTGAAGGCCTCTATTAAAGGAAAGACTATGTGCGTTACTAACTGGTACACAAAGCTCCAACACTTGCTTTTCAAAATTGTACCCGACTGTATACTTACAAAGCTTTGGCTCGGAATGTTGAAGCGCCCGGGAGACGAAAATGAGCAGAAGTAATTTTAAAGCAGGAACATTACTCGGGCCGCTCCCTGCGGTAATGGCTACCGTGGGAGATATGGAGAATTCAAACGTTTTAACTATCGCTTGGACGGGCATTTTATCAACTCAGCCGCCAAGACTTTACATATCGGTAAGACCCAATCGCCACTCTCACAAATATCTCGTTGAGAGCGGGGAATTCGTCATAAACGTACCTACGGTAAATATGGTCAAATCCACAGATTTCGTTGGAATTTATACGGGGGCAAAGGTGGATAAATTCAAAAAATGCAATTTTACCAAAATTGCGAGCAAGGAGGTAAAAGCACCAACCATCGCCGAGTGCCCGATTTCCCTCGAATGCAGAGTTTTTCAGGTAATCAACAGCGGAACTCACGACATATTTTTGGCGGATATCGTAAATGTTTCCTGCGATGATTCTATCGTAGATAAAGAGGGAAGAATTTGCTACGAAAAGGCGGGGCTGTTTGCTTATGCTCACGGCGAATACTACGCTCTTGGCAAAAAACTCGGAAAATTCGGACATTCCACTGACAAAAAGAAAAAACCCCGCCACAAAAAAACGTTAGAGGAGAAAAAATGAACAGCAAAACAAAGGAAAATAATGAAAAAATCAGGGAGAGAGTGATTTCGCTGATTGAGTCCGAGTTTGACAGCGACGCCTCGTTTGAGAGGACTATGGGCCTTGCGGAAAAAACCGTAAATAATTGGCGCAGAGGCCGTTCTTCTTCCTATATGAAAATGCTTCCGGCTATGTCGGAAAAGTTCAATGTCAATATAGGAGAAATTCTCGCCATTCCGCTCCGTAAGGACACAAGCGAGCTTTCTGAGGACGAGCTGAATCTTCTTCACCTCTACCGAAAGTCAAGGACTCTCCCCGTCAAACTCAGACAATCGCTCTCAAAGACCTTGGAGAGTGTAATAACTCTTTACATAGACTCGGCAAAGGAATTGAAGTCAAGTAAAAAATAAAACGGGAGCAGATTTAGCGTGATACTCCAAGCGGAGTATTCACGCTAAGTTATGATTGCCCTCACGGGCAAGTTATGAGTTGTGAGATACTTAGTATCGTTATGATTGGCTACGCCAAGTTGTAGATTGCAAAGGCAATCATATCATAACATTTGCATAGCAAATTCATAACGGTAAGCGAAAGCGAACCCCATAACTCTAAACTAAAAACTAACAGAAAAAGAGGAAGCATTTCGGATGTGAAACCGATTTGTTTCCTCTTTCTGTCGTTATAAGAACCTGCTACGCAGAACCTTGTTATTCGCTCTGCTCCTGTTTTTGCCGGTCGCGGTATTTTAAAACGATGTGTCACAGTAGGCGCATTTTCCTTTGACGGAAAGTCTTTTTATCCCTCGCTCAACCTGCGTTATACATTTTGGATTTTTGCATATTTTGTCGGTGTTGAGAGTTAAAGTCTTTTGCGCTTTCAAATCCTTTTCCTCCAAAAACTTCAATATCAAGGCCATTCTGATGTACCTGCCGTATTTCGCTTGGTCGAAATAGTGAGCCCTCTCATCATCGTCAACATCTACGCAAATTTCATTAACCCTTGGCAAAGGGTGAAGTATGGAAAGTTGGGGTTTTGCTAACTTTAATTTACATTTATCCAGAATGTAAGAGTCTTTCAAACGTTCATATTCTGCTTTATCATCAAACCGCTCGCCCTGAATTCTGGTCATATAAAGAATATCAAGAGAAGGAATAGCGTCCTCAAGGCTTTCGCTTTCAATATAATTGTCCTTCAAAAATTCATCTTTAATATAGTCCGGAATTTTCAGCTCCTTTGGGGATATTAATACGAACCTTACGTTTTCATACCGAGACATTGCCCCGATGAGAGAGTGAACCGTTCTTCCGTATTTCAAGTCACCGCAAAGACCTATTGTGAGGTTGTTAAAGCGACCTGTTTTTCTCTTGATTGTAATAAGGTCGGTGAGAGTTTGCGTTGGGTGAAAGTGACCGCCGTCTCCCGCGTTGATTATGGGAACGGAAGATACGTTCTTTGCTACCACAGGCGCGCCCTCTCTCGGATGGCGCATAACTACAATATCGGTGTAGGCGCTGACCATTCTGATTGTATCAGCAACGGTCTCACCCTTTGCTACCGAGGAATTTCCCGCATCGGAAAAGCCCAGCACCTGACCGCCAAGGCTCATCATTGCTGAGGTAAAGCTCAATCTTGTTCTGGTAGATGGCTCAAAAAAGAGCGCCCCCATAATTTTCCCCTTGCACCTTTCGGAATACTTTTCGGGGGAGTCTATAATGTCGCCTGCCAAAGTACAAAGCTGCTCGATTTCTTCTGTGGAAAGGTCTAAAATATCAATCAAATGCCTCATTTTACGCCTTTGCTCCATTTACTGCAAGGTAGTTTTTGATTCTATCTACGTTTTCGCGGTTTTCGGGCTTTTCTTCAAGATATTCGATAATGTCGTAAACGTCTACGACACAGTAGACGGGAAAGCCGAATTCTTCTTCAACCTCGGCAATAGCGCTTTTTTCACCCTTGCCCTTTTCTTTTCTGTCTACCATTACGAACGCAGCGACAATTTTGCTTCCGTCAAGCGATTTCATATTTTCCACGCTTTCTCGGATTGCGGTTCCCGCGGTAATTACGTCCTCTATAATTACGATTTTTTCACAGGGCTTTGGCTTATAGCCTACAAAAACTCCGCCTTCTCCGTGGTCCTTTTCCTCTTTTCTGTTGAAGAAGAAGGGCAGGTCCAGTCCTGCTTTCGCCAAAGCAACAGAGGCGCTCACCGCAAGGGGAATACCTTTATAGGCAGGTCCGTAAAGCACCGTCTTTTCTTCACCTATTTTTTCAAGATAGGCTTTTGCGTAAAATTCTCCGAGCTTTGCGATTTGCTCGCCTGTTTTTATGTCTCCCGCGTTGATGAAGTACGGGATTTTTCTTCCGCTTTTAGCGGTGAAATCACCAAATTTAAGTACGCCCGCGCCTTCCAAAAACTTTATAAATTCTCTTTTATAGCTTTCCATATCATTCTCCTACGAATTCATTGAGGCATCTCTCGTATGCTTCAACAGGATTTTGCGCATCTGTAATAGCTCTTCCGACAACGATGTAATCAGAGCCGATTTCCTTTGCTTTTGCGGGGGTTGTCACGCGCACTTGGTCGCCCTTATCACCGTCTGCAAATCTAACGCCCGGGGTTACCGTAACGAATTTTTCGCCGCAAGCATCGTGAACCTTTTTAGCTTCCAAGGGAGAGCAAACTACGCCGTCAAGTCCCGCCAGCTTTGCGCATTTTGCGTAGTGAATAACAACCTCGTCAAGAGGCTTGTCTATAAGCAAATCGCGTTTCATTCTCTCTTCGCTCGTTGAGGTGAGCTGAGTTACTGCGATAAGCAGAGGTCTTGTGCCGTCCTTGCGTGTCAATCCCTCTATTGCCGCCTCCATCATAGCCACTGTTCCGCTTGCGTGCAAATTGCACATATCTATATCCAGATTGGATAAAACTGACATCGCCTTTTTTACCGTGTTGGGAATATCGCAGAGCTTGAGGTCGAGGAAAATTTTGTGACCTCTTTTTTTAATTTCCCTTACTATCGACGGGCCCTCCGCATAGTACAGCTCCATACCGATTTTAACAAAAGGCTTCTTACCTTCAAATTTGTCAAGAAAGGCGAAGGTTTGCTCCGCGCTTGAAAAATCACAAGCGATTATTACGTCCTTTCCCATTAATGCGCACCTCCTATTATGTCGTATAAATTTTTAATTCCGTGTTTTTCCATTACCTCGGGCAGATTTTGAATTACGTCCCTGCAAGCGTAAGGATTGACGAGGTTTTGTGCTCCAATCTCTACCGCGGATGCGCCTGCCAGCATCATTTCTATTACGTCCTCCGCCGTGGCGATACCGCCCATTCCGACTATTGGAATTTTTACGGCATTATATACCTGATATACCATTCTCACCGCCACAGGCTTTACAGCAGGGCCGGAAAGTCCTCCCGTAAGATTTGCGAGAAGCGGTTTTTTCGTTTTTAAATCTATCCGCATACCCAGCAGGGTGTTGATCAGGCTGACGCCGTCCGCTCCCCCCGATTCGCAGGCCTTGGCAATCTCGCAGATATCCGTAACGTTTGGCGAGAGCTTAATGATAATCGGTTTTTTTGTCGCCTTGCGGACAGCTCTCGTGATTTCTTCCGCGCTTTTTGCGCTTGTGCCAAAGCTCATACCGCCCCCGTGAACGTTGGGGCAGGATATATTTATCTCAAACCAGCCTATGTCAGCCCCCGTGTCGAGTTTTTTAACCGTTTCTACGTATTCATACTCCGAAAATCCGCTTACGTTCGCCATTACTGGCTTGCTGAAAACCTTTCTGAGCTTGGGCAATTCTTCGGAAATTACTTTGTCCACACCCGGATTTTGCAGGCCTACCGCATTAAGCATACCCGACGGAGTTTCGGCAATTCTCGGCGTCTCGTTTCCGAACCTTGCGTTAAGCGTTGTTCCTTTGAAGGAGAGAGAGCCGAGAATATTAATGTCGTAAAGCTTTGCAAACTCATATCCGAAGCCAAAGGTTCCGCTGGCGGGAATTACGGGATTGTCTAATTTTATACCGCAAAGCGAAGTTTCCAATCCTACCATATGATCTCCTCCTTTTCAAGCACGGGGCCGTCTCGGCAAATTCGTTTATTGCCGTATTTCGTCTTACAGGAGCAACCCATACAAGCCCCGAATCCGCAGCCCATACGCTCCTCAAAACTAAACTGTCCGTCAGCGGTTGATTTTTCATAAACCGCTTTTAGCATAGGCTCAGGACCGCAGGTGTAAAAATAGGAATAATCAAGCTCCATAGCGTCGGTGACAAATCCCTTGACACCATACGAGCCGTCTGCGGTGGCAATTATAACTCTGATGCCCAGCTTTTCAAATTCGTCCTTGTAAAAAATCTCATCGGCAGAGCCGAATCCCATAATCACAGTAGGTTTTTTACCCTCGGAAATAAGTTTTTTTGCAAGATAGTACAGTGGCGGAATACCCGCGCCGCCGCCTATTAAAAGGGGAAAGTCTCCTGATTTTTCGGTATCGTAACCGTTTCCGAGTCCGACGAGGCAGAGCAGCTCCTTGCCGCATTCCATTCGACTCATAACGAGAGTTCCTTCGCCGACGGCCTTGTAAATTATCGTAAGTTGATTTTCCTTAAAATCGCACACGGAAATCGGTCTGCGCAGATAAAATCCGTCGATTTTTATGTTTATAAACTGTCCTGCACGAATCTCGCCTGCATCCCCCGAAAGTATCATCTCAAAGGTGTTTTTGGCGATTTTTCTGTTGGACTTGACCTTTAAAACTATATCCTTCATTGAAAATCCTCAAATTAACTGTCTATTGTTGAAATAGTTATCGTAATATCTTCAAGCACATCAAGAAGAACTCTTACCGTATCGAGTGAGGTGAACATAGTCGTTCCTGTCTCAACTGCCAAGGCGCGAATTTCGTGACCGTCCTTTTGAACGTTGGTGGAGGAGATATCCGATGTATTAATTACGTAGGCTATATGTCCCGCTCTGATGGTGTCTGCTATATCGCTTGAGCCCTCGCTGATTTTTCTTTTAAGCCTCGTTCTGATACCGTTCTCTTTGAGGAACAGCGCAGTTCCTCTGGTAGCCTCGATGTTGAAGCCCAAATTGTAAAATCTTCTCACTAACGGCAGGGCCTCCTGCTTATCCTTGTCGGCCAAGGTTACAAGCACAGTGCCGTAGTTATGAACCGCCATTCCCGAGGCTTGCAGAGCCTTGTAAAAAGCTCTGTAAAGGTTGTCGTCGTAGCCGATTGCCTCACCCGTCGATTTCATTTCTGGCGATAGGTAAGCGTCGATTCCGTTGATTTTCTTGAACGAGAAAACGGGAACTTTGCAGTACCAACGCTTTTTTTCCGGGGGATAAAGGTCGAATATTCCGAGTTCTTTAAGAGACTTGCCGAGAATTACCTCCGTAGCAATGTCCGCAAGCGAATATCCCGTCGCCTTTGATAAGAACGGAACAGTTCTCGAAGAACGCGGGTTAACCTCGATAATATACACGTCGTCCTTGGAGTCTACAATGAACTGTATATTGAAAAGACCGATAATTCCTATTCCGAGACCCAATTTTTTCGTATAGGTCAGAATTTTTCCCTTGACCTTGTCCGATATAGAATAAGTGGGATAAACGCTTATTGAGTCACCCGAGTGAATACCCGTTCTCTCGACAAGCTCCATAATTCCTGCTACGAACACGTCTCGTCCGTCGCAAATCGCATCGACCTCAACCTCTTTGCCCTGAATATAATGGTCAACCAAAACAGGCTTGTCCTCGTCGATTTCAACCGCAGTGCGAAGGTAGTGTCTCAGCTGCTCGTCGTGTCCTACTATCTGCATAGCCCTGCCGCCAAGAACGAAGCTCGGTCTCACAAGCACGGGATAACCTATTTGATTTGCTACCTTTATACCGTCCTCGATTTTTGTAACGGCCCTGCCTTGCGGCTGCGGAATTCCAAGTTCCTCGAGTATTTTTTCAAAAACGTCTCTGTTTTCCGCTCTCTCAATGGCCTCGCAATTTGTACCAATGATTTTGACTCCTCTTTCGGCAAGTGGCGCGGCGAGGTTTATTGCCGTCTGTCCGCCAAGGGAAGCGATTACGCCCTCCGGCTTTTCAAAGTCTATAACGTTCATAACGTCCTCGACGGTGAGAGGCTCGAAATACAGCTTATCTGCCGTCGTATAATCCGTTGAGACGGTTTCAGGGTTGTTGTTTATTATAATCGATTCATACCCCAGCTTTTTGATAGTGTTAACCGCGTGAACGGTAGAATAGTCGAATTCAACACCTTGACCGATTCTGATAGGGCCTGCGCCGAGAACCACAATTTTCCTCTTGTTTGTCAACTTTGATTGACATTTTCCTTGATATGATGAGTAAAAATAGGGTATATAAGCTCCCGAATGCGTTGTATCAACCATACGGAAATTGGGTATGATTTTGTATTCTTTTCTGAGATTTGCAATTTCAATTTCGCTAACGTTCCAGATTTTAGCGATAGTTCTGTCGCAGAATCCCATAATCTTCGCTTCTTTTAATATCTTGGCGTCGCCTTTGTTTTGGGAGAGGCAGGCCTCCATATCCACGATTTTTTTGATTGAATTTAAGAAAAACGAGGTGATTTGCGTGATTTCGTGAATTTTTTCTACCGTTGAGCCTTTTCTCAAAAGCTCCGCTATGCAGTAAATATTGTCGTCGTGAAACTCCTCAATATATTTCAGCTTTTCTTCCTTCTTCATATTTTCAAACTTCGGCATAGAGAAGTGGTAAGCTCCGATTTCGAGAGAGCGCACCGATTTCAGCAGGCATTCTTCAAGATTTGAGCCAATACTCATGGATTCGCCGGTTGCTTTCATTTGTGTGCCGAGCTTGTTTGGCACAGAGGTAAATTTATCAAATGGGAAACGCGGGAATTTTGCAACCACGTAGTCGAGCTTTGGCTCAACCAGGGCGTTTGTCCCTGCCAGCTCGATTTCATCGAGAGTCATACCGACGGCGATTTTTGCGGTAACTCTTGCGATTGGGTAACCGCTCGCCTTAGATGCCAAGGCGGAGCTTCTCGAAACTCTTGGATTGACTTCGATCAGATAGTATTCCGAGGAATTTGGATTAAGAGCAAACTGAACGTTGCATCCGCCCTCTATTTTGAGCTCGCGAATAAGCTTTATCGCCGAGTCGTTAAGCATTTTCAGATCGTGGTCGTTTAGTGTCATAATCGGCGCTACGACTATACTGTCGCCTGTATGAACGCCAACGGGGTCTATGTTTTCCATGCCGCATATCGTGATTGCGTTGTTCGCGCCGTCACGCATAACTTCAAACTCTATCTCCTTGTATCCCTTGACGCTTTTTTCAACCAGAACCTGTCCAACCGGGGAGGCGGAGAGAGCTCCGACTGCCAGAAGCTTTAATTCGTCCTCGTTGTAGGCAAAGCCTCCGCCTGTTCCGCCAAGAGTAAAGGCGGGCCGAAGCACTACGGGATAGCCGATATTCTTCGCGCATTCTATACATTCTTCAAGTGAGTTTGCGATTTCCGATGGGATTACGGGCTCGCCTATTGATTGGCACAGCTTTTTAAAAAGCTCTCTGTCCTCGGCTCTCTCAATACTTTCGCTTGAAGTACCGAGAAGCTCAACGCCGCTTTCGCGGAGAATGCCTTTTTTTTCAAGCAGCATAGCCATATTAAGACCCGTCTGACCGCCGATTCCCGGAACTATGGCGTCGGGGCGTTCGTATCTTATAATTTTCGCAATATACTCCAAGGTTAAAGGCTCCATATATACCTTGTCTGCGATTTGCGTGTCTGTCATAATTGTAGCAGGGTTTGAGTTTACGAGTATTACCTCGTATCCCTCTTCTTTGAGAGCCAAGCAGGCTTGCGTGCCCGCATAATCAAACTCTGCCGCCTGACCGATGACGATAGGTCCTGAACCTATAATCATAACTCTTTTGATGTCCTGTCTTTTTGCCATAGTTATCCTCTCCGCATATTATATATTTTTATAAACAATTCGATTTTCAAAAACCGTCATAAGATTTTTTCCGCAGACGGTCATATTTTCAAAAGGCGTGGCTCTGCCCTTGCCGTGAAAGTTATCGGGATTTATTTGGTATTCGCAGTTAAGGTCGTAAACGCAATAGCCCAAATCGCTCTCTATTTTAAATCTCTTCCGCGGGTTTACAGACATAAGCTCTACGAGTCTTTCAAGGGACAGTATTCCGCTCTTTACAAGCCGTGTATAAAGCACCGGAAAAGCGCACTCAAGGCCTACGACACCCATAGCGCTGTCTTTAAGTCCTTTGGACTTATCCTCTTTCGAGTGCGGAGCGTGGTCGGTAGCAATCATATCTATCGTGCCGTCCAAAAGTCCTTGAATTAAAGCCTCTCTGTCGCTTTTGTCGCGCAGGGGCGGGTTCATTTTGAACCTGCCGTCTTCTATAAGGTCCGAGTCGTCGAGCACGAGATAATGCGGCGCCGTCTCACAGCTTATATCCACGCCGTCTGCCTTTGCTCTGCGTATAAGCTCTACGCTCTCCTTGGTTGAAATATGGCAGACGTGGTACTTGACTCCCGTCTTTTTACAGAGCTCTATATCCCTCTCTATTTGTTTATATTCACTCTCCGAGCAAATTCCCAAATGCCCGTGAGCCTTTGCGTATTCTCCTTTGTGAATATATCCGCCAAAGAGCAGGGAATTGTCCTCGCAGTGCGCCGCGATGATTTTGTCAAGCGCTTTCGCCTTCAACATAGCCATTTCCATCATCTTGTCGCTTTGAACGCCTCTGCCGTCGTCGCTGAAAGCTAAAACGCTCTTTGCCAAATTCTCCATATCCGACAGTTCCTCGCCTTTTTCTTCCTTAGTGATTGTAGCGTAGGGAAATATCGGAATTACTCCGTCTCTTTTTATAATATCCAGCTGCAAGTCGAGATTCGCCTGCGAGTCGGGAGCGGGAGAAAGATTTGGCATCGTCATAACCGCAGTATAGCCGCCCGCGGCGGCGGCCAGAGAGCCTCCGCTTATCGTCTCCTTATAAGAAAAACCCGGCTCGCGAAAGTGCACGTGTACGTCGCAAAAGCCGGGAAAAACAGCCGTATTATAAAAAACGGTAACATTTCCAAGAGAGGAAAAGTCACCTGTAAATTGGGAAAAGGAAGACCCGTCGAAAAACAGATTTTGTTTTTCAATCTTAGCGTTTTTATAAACAAGCGCATCACGGAAAATAGCCTTCATTATACCCCTCCTGATATTCAGTTCTTTTAAAGATTATAGCACACACATTTCCATATGTCAATATTATTCTTTACCAAATATTTTAAAAATTACAAATAAATTTTGTATCTATCTGCCTTTGTCCTGTTGACAACGGTCAATTTATAATGTAAAATGTTCAAATGGGAGGAATATTATGCAAAATTTACACACACATACGACGCTTTCCGACGGACAGAACACACCGGAGGAGATGGTTGAAGCGGCAATAAAACTCGGATTTGAGTCGATAGGCATATCCGACCACGCAAAAATGGAGTTTGACCGCGGATTTGAGATAGATGTTCCGTCTTACATTTTAAAAATCAACTCACTTAAAGAAAAATACAAGGATAAAATAAGAATTTACCTCGGCGCAGAGCTCGACTACTACTCAAAGGGAATTATGCGCCCCTCCGACTATGAATATACAATCGGCTCGGTACACTACGTGAAGCTCCCAAGCGGAAACGTCGTTTCATACGACGAATCTCCCACAGACTCATTGAATCATATTAAAAATGATTTTGGAGGAGATGCGTTAGCCTATGTCAAGGCGTATTTTGAAACTATGGCAGACCTGCCAAACAGGTTTGATTTTGATATAGTCGGGCATTTTGACTCGCCGACAAAGTACCTTGATAAATACGAGGGCTTTTTTGATACCAAAACGAAGGAATACAGGAGAATTGCGCTTGAAGCTCTGCACGCCGTAAGAGAAAAAAGAGAATTTTTTGAGCTCAATTCGGGCGGTATCGGCAGAGGTTGGAAAACTATGCCGTATCCCGAGCTTTTTATACTTGAAGAACTCAAAAAAACAGGGGCGAAAATGCTGATTACCTCCGATACGCACAGCGCCGATACTATAAACTGTAACTTCAAGGAGAGCAGACTCCTGCTCAAAAGCGTAGGCTTTACCGAAATATACAATTTAACTGAAAATGGATTTGCGGGAGAGAAAATATAACCCGCGGTAACTGATATGATTTATCGCTCGTTTAAATACACCGAAAAGTTCAGGTGCATAGCCTCAAAATGCAGTGATAATTGCTGCATAGGCTGGGAAATAGGAATTGATGAAGACACTCTCAAAAAATATGACGAATTAGATAGCGAGCTCGGCAGAGACATAAGAAGAAATATAAAAAATTCCTGCTTTGCAACCGACAGGAGAGGCAGATGCAAGATGCTGGACAAGGACGGGCTTTGTGAAATCATAAAACGGGGCGGAGAAGAATTGTTATGTAAAATATGTCAGAACCACCCGAGATTTTACCAAAGTTACGGAAATCTTTGCGAATGGGGAATAGGTATGTCCTGTATTGAGGGGGCAAGATTGCTCCTAAACTCGCAAATCGTGTTTTCCGAGGAAGAAAGAGCCGATTTTTCGGAGCCGGATTATGATGAAAAGCTGTTTGAATGTTTGCTTTTTGCAAGAGGTGAGATACTTGAACTTTTGAAAAATAAAAATATAGATTTTTGGCGCAAGCTCTCGCTTATAGAATGCTATGCGGACACGCTTTCAAAAGAACTGGATAACGATAGGTATAGCTTCCTCAGACTTGAAGATAAAGAAGCTTTTGAAACCTCGCAGGAAAAATTTCAAAGAGAAATTTTTGACGAGCTTTTGTCGCTCGAAACATTAAAAAGCAACTGGAAAAAACGGCTGAAAAAAGCAAGAAAAACGCCGTTTCAAAAGGATAAAATAACTCCCTTGAACGACGCTTTTATTCAAATATACGCATATTTTATTTTCAGATATTTTTTGTATTCGGTATACGATAAGGATGTATTAAGCAAAGTTAAGTTTGCAAAAAATGGAGTTTTGGCGATATTTCTTTTATTTTGTTCAGAATACAAATGCGGAGATATGACGGATAAACTTGCGGAAATCGCAAAGGATTTTTCAAAAGAGGTTGAATATAGCGAGGATAATATCTCCTATATGCTTATGTAAGCTTAGAAGTTAATTATTCCCAAATGCTCCAAAAGAATTTTAAGGCCTAAAATTATCAATATAACACCGCCTGCAATCTGCGCCTTTTTTTCAAATCTGTCTCCGAAAATACTGCCTATTTTTACACCCAAGGCGGAGAGAACACAGGTTGTGATTCCGATTAACAAAACGGCGGTGACGATATTGACCTCTCCCGCCATCGACAGAGAAATTCCTACCGCTAACGCGTCTATTGAGGTGGCGATTGCCATCGTAAACATTGTTCGCGGTGAAAAATCAGCGTTTTTTTCGCTTTTACACTCCTCGCATTTTGAAAAGGCTTCTTTCAGCATATTTGCGCCTATGAGCGCGAGAAGGAAAAAGGCAATCCAATGGTCTACCGCCTCAATTTGCTTCGCAAAGAGACTGCCGAGAAAAAAACCGATTAAAGGCATTAACGCCTGAAATCCCCCAAACCAAAGTCCGCAGGATGCCATTCCTTTAAAATTTGCCTTTTTCATAGAAAGGCCCTTGCATATAGAAACAGCAAATGCGTCCATAGAAAGACCTATCGCCAACAAAAACAATTCTAAAAATCCCATCTGGTTCTCCTAAAATTTTTAACTTACGTATTTTAACACACTTTCTCTTAAATGTCAAGGAAGTATCCTTAAAGGGCTTGGTCAAAATATAATTTATAAGATTTGGGTCTTGTTTTTTGCAAGACCCTTCTTAATTGTCGATATGTATAAAAGGCTATTTTAAACGGCTTGTTCCGTCAAGATAATTGATTTCGATTCCCGGCTGGGCGTTGTAAACGTATATACAGAAACAGATTTCCTTGCCGTTATCCTCTACGGACTTCGCCTCTATGAGCGCGCCTCTGGCCAAAAGCTCTACTCCCTCATAAATAGGAGTAACTCTGTAAAGCACGTGGTTTTCCGTCTCCTTTATGTAATCCGCCACAAGGTTTTCAAAGGGAAGCATACCCTCTACGTTAAAATATCTCGTTCCCGTAATAAGATTTCTCTCGTTTGCGTTTTCTGCCGATAGTTGCCAACCTATCAAGTGAGCTCTGTTATAAAGATACTTTCCGCTGACTATATCGTACTTAACCGTGTGCCAGCCGGTGGGCTTGACACCGCTGATGCTACCGCGTTTCTCACCGGGAGCCGGCATCGTCTCTATGCCGAGACAGGCGATTACGACTCCGCATCTTCCGTATTGGTCAAGAGGAGAGTAGGTCTCGTACGCCTCGTCGCATTTTTCGTCTTGAAAGAATGGGACGTTGCCGTTGATTTCAACGAAAGGCGTCTCGCCGTCGAATTCAGGGATATTGTCAAGGTCAATATTGGGTCTCTGGGCCAAAAGCGACATAAACATATCGCAGCCCGAAAGAGATAAAGCGATTATGCAAACAAGGGTTAAAAGTATAAGCGAAACTCTCGTTTTTTTCATTTAGCGTAAACCTCTCTGGTTATTTTTTCGTGGGAATTTCCTACAAATTCATAGGTCTCCTTCAAATCGAATCCAAGCATTTCGGGAGTCACGTCAATATAAAAATCCGCAGGATATTTTCTGTTCCACTTGTAAATTATCATCTTTTCGATTTTGTTTTCGTAACCTTTAAGATGCAGATTTTCTATAAAGGCATAGTCTCCCTCTTTTGCAGAGTCCAAGGGGTTGGAAACCTCAATGCAGGAAATTTCGCTGTCATTAAAAAGCATAGCGGAAAAATCCGAAATAAATAAAGCTCCGTCGTCGCAAACCGATTTTAAATCCTTGATTAAATTTTTGTCACGGCTCTGCCTACGCTTGTTAAAAAGCATTCCGCCGCGTTCGCATAAAGTCACAATAACGGTCATCTCGTCGCTCCTTTCTGTAATTATTTTACAATATATGTCGGCAAGTTGCAATATGCTTTTTAATTTTTTCTTTTAATCTTGAAAATATCTCTGCAATATGGTAAAATTATAAAAAAGTAAACTTATAAGGAAACTTTGAATTGAGAAAAAATAAATTAATATTATTAATTTTGGTTTTGATTTTTTCGCTTCTGCTTGTCTCCTGTAATTTGACGGACAGCGAAGAGATTAAAAAAAGCATTATGATAAATCCGGGCAACCTGAATATTGAGGGATTTGGCGAAACCTACGAGCTTGAACTGATATCCAATTATGATATAAACAAGGAGATAGCTTGGGAGAGTACCGCGCCCGGAATTGCGACCGTTTCAGACGATGGCGTCGTAACAACCGTGTCGGCCGGGTCTACCGTTATTACAGCAAGCGTGGACGGGCTTGTTGCGTATTGCGTTGTAAACGTGAAAAAAATTTATTCGGCAGAAGAGGTATTCACATTCGACGTCAAGGAATTGCCAAAGGTAATTCAGTGCTTTGACAGAAATACCGACGAGCTGGTCGCGGTTTACGAAATTACCTCGTACACCTACGAGGTACGGAAAACGACCGATATTTTCTGGATACTGTCAAGCTTGCAGGGAAGAAAAACCTATGACCGCGATGAAAAAAACGGCAGCGCGGTGGTTATCGAATACGACCTTTACGACGATAATAACAAGGCGGTAGAGCAGAGAATTATAGTGAGCGAAGAGCCCGTTAAAACAGGCGACGCTTTCGATATTAAATGTATTGAATTCGGTATTAAAGTACACGAGGGAGTAATCAGAGACTTTTATATACAAATCAAAAGTAGTGTTTATGCAAGATGAAAATAGGAAATATACAACTTAAATACGGACTTATGCTTGCGCCGATGGCGGGATTTTCGGACAGGGCGATGCGCCTGATAGCCAAAAAATACGGCGCCGAATACTCCACTACGGAAATGGTCAGCGCAAAAGCGGTCACCTATAACGATGAAAAAACCTATAAAATTGCGAGAATACGCGAGGACGAAGGGCCCGTAGCAATACAAATATTCGGCAGCGAGCCTGATGTTATGGCGAGGGCGGCGGAACGCGTCTCGTGCGGTATGCGCGGCGTTAGTCCCGTCGCGATAGATATAAATATGGGCTGCCCCGTGAAAAAAATATTTTTCAACGGAGAGGGCTCCGCGCTTATGAAGAATCCCGATTTGATTTATGAAATAACAAAATCGGTAAGAGAGAATACAGACCTTCCGTGCACCGTTAAAATTCGGGCAGGAATCGACGCGGGGCATATCAACGCCGTAGAATGTGCTCAGGCTGCCGAAAGCGGCGGAGCAAGACTTATAACCGTTCACGGTAGGACCCGTGAGCAATTATACGCAGGAAAGGCAGACAGAAGCATAATAAAGGCCGTAAAGGAAAGTGTGAAAATTCCCGTAGTGGCAAACGGAGATATAACCGACGGAAAAAGTGCGCTTGATATCCTGAAAGAGACGGGAGCAGACGGCATTATGGTTGGCAGAGGCGCTATCGGCAACCCCTTTATTTTCGGTGAAATCATCTGCGCTCTTGAAGGACGGGAATACGAAACGCCGAGCCTTAAAACGAGATGCGCAACCGCCCTTACGCAGCTTCAATTAGCCATAGAGGATAAGGGGGAAGAAATCGCGGTCAGAGAGGCGAGAGGGCAAATTGCCTTTTACCTTAAAGGATTCAGAGGCTCTGCCGCTCTGCGCGGAGAAATCAACCGCGCAAACACCTATACAGATGTAGAAAACGCATTTAAAAAAGCAGAGGGTTGAATGGGTGATGTTCTTAGCGGAGAATTTGAAAAACACCGTTAAGTGCGAGCATCGCATTTGACCGGTCAAACGCATTATGGGCTAAGCCCAAACCCTTATTACAAATAGAAAGAGATAACAAATCGGTTGTTCGCCGAAATGCTATCTCTTTTTCTGTCGGTTTTAGTTTAGAGTTATGAGGCTCGCTATGCTCGCCGTTATGAATTTGCTACGCAAATGTTATGATATGATTGCCCATCAATCCTTAAACTTGGCGAAGCCAATCATAACTATGCGAAGCATATCATCACTCATAACTTGCCCGCAAGGGCAATCATAGTTTTAGCGTGTTCTCCGTTAAGGATAACACGCTAATTAAACCCTCTGCTTTTTTAATCAGTCCTCCTCGGACTCTTCCTCGTCTCTGATATCGTCGAGCTCGTCGTTGAATTTTGAAAAATCTCGGGAGTTTTCAAAATAATCGTTTCCCGCTTCGCTTATAAAATTATATTCGGTCTCGTCTGCATCATAGATAAAGCCGTAAACGTCGAGCTTTCTCGCAGCTTGGCAGAACGCCTCCAAAAACTCCTCTACGTTCAACTCGTCGATAGACGTTCCGTCCTCGTTCATAATCGTAAGGTCGGTGATTGAAGACAGGTCTGCTTGGGCATAATTATCACCGTATATGATGTAGCTTTCATCAAACTCAAAAAAATCTTCAAGCCCGTCGTTTGATAAAAAACCGATAAATTTTTCAAGCTCGGATTTTACTCCGCGTAAAGTAATTTCGTAATAAATCTCATCGTAAAAAATCATAAAAATGCCTCTTTTTAATTTTATAGTAAATATTCTATCACAACAAATAGAATTTTGTCAACATGTGTTTTTTCTTTTTACTTTCGGCAAATGAAAAAATCTTCCTATTAATTATATATACGCACGGGGAAATAAAGTGAATAAAAAGAAAACAATGGTAAAAAACCGAGATTGAAAAACATTTTTTCGCAAAAAAACAAATTTTTTTAAAAAATGTATTGACATTTTGGAATTAATGAGATATAATATACAAGCGCCTTGCGAAAAAGGCGTAACTTGCTCATTGAAAA
>JAZUPQ010000079.1:0-4212 GCA_045605265.1 Eubacteriales bacterium
TGTCTCTCGCGCAGAGGCGCGGTTTGAGGAGTCGCGATATAACCCGGGCCGATACCGTTGCATTGAATATTGTACTCGCCGTACTCGGAGGCGATATTTCTTGTGAGCATTTTAAGTCCGCCCTTTGCAGAAGCGTAAGCAGAAACGGTCTCTCTGCCGAATTCACTCATCATCGAGCAGATGTTAATGATTTTTCCGCTTCTCTTTTTCATCATAGAGGGGAGAACCGCTTTCGCGCAGATGAAGGGGGCGTTGAGGTCAACGTCGATAACCTGTCTGAATTCCTCAGCCTTCATTTCGTGCATAGGAATTCTCTTGATAATTCCGGCATTATTAACCAAAATGTCAACCGAACCTATATCTTTTTCGATTTTTGCGACCATTTCACAAACTGCGTTTTCGTCCGTAACATCGCAAACGTAGCCCGTAGCCTTAATGCCCTCCTGCTCGTATGCAGCGAGTCCCTTGTCTACGAATTCCTGCTTCAAATCGTTGAAAACGATAGTTGCTCCCGCTTTTGCGAGTCCCTTTGCGATAGCAAAGCCTATACCGTAAGAAGCGCCGGTGATTAAGGCAATTTTGCCTGTCAAATCAAAATTTTGTGTGTTAGCCATCATTTTTCTCCTTATTTACCTAAAATTTATCTTAATTCCTTAGTTTCAATGTGGTCCATATCGGTGAACTCCTGGTTCTCGCCGCACATAGCCCAAATGAAAGAGTAATTCTTTGTGCCGACGCCGGAGTGGATTGACCAAGAGGGTGAAATCACCGCCTCCTCGTTGTGCATAATGATATGGCGAGTCTCCTTCGCCTCTCCCATCATATGAAATACCGCGTCGTTTTCGCCCATATCGAGATAGAGGTAAACCTCCATTCTTCTGTCGTGGGTATGGCAGGGCATAGTGTTCCAGTTTGAGCCGACGTCAAGCTGAGTGAGTCCCATAGCGAGCTGGCAGGACTTCATAACCTCGGGGTGTATGTATTGGTTGATAACTCTCTTGTTGCAGTCCTCAACGCTGCCGCAGGGAACCTTTCTCGCCTTGGTGATATCGATTTTAACGGTTGGGTATTCTGCGTGAGCAGGGCAGGAGGTGATATAGAATTTTGCGGGCTCTTTCGCGTCAAGGCTCTTGAATTTAAGGTCGCGGTGGCCCTTTCCTACGTAAATTCCGTCTCTGGCGTTCATCTCGTAAACCTCGCCGTCAACCGTAATTACACCCTTACCGCCAATGTTGATACAGCCGAGCTCGCGGCGTTCAAGAAAATAATCTGCGGCAAGCTCACGGCCTGCTTCAAGTGATAATTCCTTATCTACCGGCATCATACCGATAACGATAATTCTGTCGGTGTGGCTGTAAACCATTTTAACGCTGTCCTTTGTAAAAAGGCCGGAAATGTGAAATTCCTCGCGAAGCCTGTCGGTTGTGTAAAATTTCACGTCCTTTGCATTAGACGCATCTCTGACTTCCATTTTAATATCTCCTTTGTTATAAAAAGTATCATTAAGAACATTTTATCACACGCGCGAAAATAAATCAAGATGTTTAGGAAATGTTTATTGACAAATTTCTCTCTGTGTGATATAATCTATAAAAAAACGAGGAGGACAAGCGATGTTTGACAATACCAGACGGGCGTTTGAAAAGACAAAACGCGATTTTCTTAATTTCAAATTCGGTTTCGCTCTGGCGACTCAGCTTACGTACATAGCCTATCTTATCTACGCGCTTTGCGCGGGAGTTGGTATTTTGTGGCTCAATATAGTCCTGCTCGCAGTATCGCTTGCATATTTTTTATATTTTCTCCTCACAAGAGAGGCAAAAGGGCGGGAAAAGAGCAGGGAAAGTATAAGAAAGAGCTTTGCCTGGCTTAAAATATGCGCTAAAATATTCAATCTCGGCGTTGCCGTTTACTCAATTTACGTAGCGGGAACTAACGTCAGCGTCATATCGGTTTGTCTTGCGGGCTTGACCTCCGCTATGGTGATTTTCGGGATAATTTTTGAAATCCTCATAGAAATTATCATCAGTAAGTATCAGCTGTTATACGAAGCGATTACGGCGGATATAAGTGTTGCAAGAAATGTCGGCGGAGTTGCCGGCTCGGCCTTGGGCGGTATAATAGACGGCGCGAAGCAGGGCGGTGTCAAGGGCGCAATCAAGGGCGGTCTTGTAGGCGCGATTAAGGGCGTTATCAGAAAGAACCGCGACGATGATTTAATAACCAAATAAAAACTTTGAGGGCAGCTCGGGTTCAAAAACCGAGCTGCCCTCAAACACGTCAAAATGACGGGCGGATTCAGACAATCCGTTAAACGACCGCGCTCTGAAAGGCAACAGCCTTTCCGAGAATTTTAATTCTTTCAAGCTCACTGCCGATATATACGAAGGGCGGATACTTCGGATTTTCCGCCACGAGAACGAGCTTCTGCTCGTTTGGATAGAAGTAAACTCGCTTCAAGGTCGCCTCGTCGTTTATGATTACAACGGCAATTTCTCCGTTATCAACGCTGCTCTGCGAGTGTATGAAAACGATATCTCCGTCGTAGATACGCGCTCCGACCATTGAATCTCCCTTTGCCACGAGGCAAAAATCCGCGTCAAGCTCGCGGCTGAGCGCAACGTAGCTCTCTCTTTCCTCACTAGCGTAAATCGGCTCGCCGCAGGAGATTTCGCCCAAAAGCGGAAGGGCGCGCTTTGATATATTAAGTATATTATCAAAGGCAGGAATACCGCTCTCCCAGCCCATCAGAGTCGAGGGAGATACCCCGAGGACAGAGGCGAGAGCCTCTATTTTTTCGTGGGGAATGTTACTTATCTGACCGTTTTCATAGCGGTGTATCGTCTGCTTGCTGGTGCCGATTTTTTCGGCAAGCTCCTCTAAGGTAAGTCCTTTTTCTTTTCTCAGCTGTCGAATTTTATTGCCTATCATATATAAACCTCGTCTTTCACTCATCAAGTGACTTCATTATATCATAAAGTCACTCGGAATGCAATAGTTTTTTTGAAAAAAATAAAAAAATCACTTGACAAGTGACTTTTTCTGTGCTAAAATAGTCACACAACAGGTGACTAGTACCAAAAAATAACGCAAGGAGTGACAAGATTGTATAGAAGATACGACACAGATTTTGGCAAAGGGGCGTGTCTTTACAGAGACACGGCGGAAATTTACAGCGACATCAGGGATTTGAGAGAGCAGATTGCACTGATAAAAGATAACTTCAATCACCGCGAGCTTTTGCTCGGCATCATCAACGACGAGCGCTGCAAAAATCCGAAGGAGCTTATAAAATCATTGGAGGATTTGGTGGTTAAAGCCGAGGAGACAGCCTTGGAAATCAGCAATTTAAAGGACGAGCTTACAGTCCTTGAAGAAGAATTGAGGGAGACGAGATGCGCATTTCGGATATTATGAATGACAGCCTTGATGCTTTGATAGTCGCTCTGTGCAGGGACTATTTCAGGCGCAAGACTGCCATAGAGGAAAGGGCGGTAGTCCGTCGCACCGACACCGAATTCCGATATTACAATTTCAAAATTTACGACGCCGCAAGTCTCGTGGTAGGCGAAGAAAACGCCGAAATCTATATCGAAGAAATCGGTAAAAAGGTCGGTTACGCCAAGAGTAAAATGGACTTTTTGAGCGAGGTGACCTACAAAAAGCGCAAGCGCGCGGTTATGGATAGCATCGCCTCTGCGCTGCATTTGGTTTAGAATTAAAAGAAGAACGCCCCTCGTTTCCGAGGGGCGTAAAAACGCTGTTATTTATGCGTTAATAGGATTATGCGTAGTAAACTATAATCTTTGTAATCTTTGCTTGACCGTTTGTAGCAGTTCCTGTGTTGCCAACAGTGAACTCTACGCTCTCTGCGTCTACTGCAACGAAGTCGCCGGAGCCAACGTTTTCACCGTCGTAAACGAACGTGCCTGTGTTCTTGATGTTGTAGAACAACTGTACGTACTTAATTGTCTTACCTGTTGCGGTCAAGGTCAAAGTAGGTGATTCTGTCTGATAGAATCTCCACTCGGTGCCGCTGTCGTAGTATTTACCGGTGTTTGAAGTTCCCGCTGCGGTTGCTACAACGTTTGCGTCTATATTAGCGGTTGTATATTTTACGGAGTTTTGCCAGCCGTTTGCATCCTTGTAATCGGAAACAACGAACTCACCTTTTGAAAGACCTGTTACGTCGGGCTCTTTTTCATCGCCGCC
>JAZUPQ010000080.1:0-8376 GCA_045605265.1 Eubacteriales bacterium
GAAATATATCTGCAATCCAGTAGCAGCGCGCATCATCTAAGCAAGATTGCTTCCACCACCAATGCACGATAAAGCATCGCGGTTGTGCGGCCTTCCATTTAAGAAAAACTTGATACATTACGGCAAGATTGCCCGATAACCGATGGTCTGACATATAGATTAGTCTTTCAATGATTGGTTTGCGATGACGATTGGTTTGCGGTCTGGATTGCGCACATTGTATGCAGCAACACGGCACCGGGGGCTGCAATACTTGGCGTGGCGGACGATTTGCGAAGGCGTTAACGCCTTGCCGCAATGCTCACAAACGGCGTTTGTGTTAACGGCATTTTGAGCCGTTAACGGCACGTTTGCAACGTCAGACACGGCAACCGTGGCGGCGTTAATTTGCGTTTTCGATTCAGGCTGTTTCGGGGAGTTTTCGGGGTCTGTTTCTGACGTTTCAGGGATGGAGAAACCTGTGCGGCGTTGCGGCGTTTTTGCGGCGATTTGTGCCGGTTGCAGCTTGGAGTAATCGTCGTTAAGTTTCGCAAAGGCGGTTGTAATTACGCCAAATTTCTGAGTAATTACATTAGAGAGGCCGTCATCAATCAGCTTGTTAGCCTTGTCATACACGGCGTCAACTGATTCGCGGTACTCGACATCGGCAGCGTCCTGAGCTGAAATCTTCGACCAGAAAAACCACAATGCAGCCGACACTGCCACCTGAATAAGCATTATAAAAGCGATAATTTTATAATACTTGTCGGCGGTGGCGATGGTTTGAGAATTGTTTGCGCGGAGTTCCTCGGCCTTCTTTGCGTCGAGTTCGTTGCAGGTCTTTCGATATGCGGTCTTATACTCCTCTATGCGAGTGTAAGCAGTAGCGAGTTCGCGGTTCTGAGCTTCGGAAAGTACGCAGCGGCGGCCATTGGACCAGATTTCGGGATTGGATTTGATAGTCTCGATGTACGTAGTTAGCTGAGCGACATTAGCGTCACATTCCGCCTTCGCAGTCTCGGCGAAGTCCTTGTACTTGGCTTCAATGACCTTCGTCAAGTCCTCAGACTTCGATGCAAACAATGCGATGCCGTTGGTGGACGTCACGAAGGAAATAGAGAAGGTAATTAGCGCACACGTCAGCGGCATCAAAGCGGTGAGGAAGTCGAGGCGCAGCGCGAATTTGAAGAATTTAGAAAGGAAAAGGATGTTCAGGCCTTCTATCAAGATAAGAGCGATGATTGCGAACACCTTAGACGCTGCCTCGGCATTGAGGAACGAGAAGAAGAAATTATCCAGATAGAAGAAGCCGGAGAAGATTGAGACTGCCGAGGTGCTAAGTTGCAGCACCAGCAGCAACACGATGACAGAGAGCCATTCACGTTTGAATGTGTATTTCTGCCAGTTTTTAACTGCAAAACTCTTGATCAGGTTTTGCAGATAGTTAGAGCTAAGGTTCATAATTACGATGTTTTTAAGAGTGTAAGTGTTAATGATTTCATTAGCAAAGATAATAATAATAATAGTAAAAAAAAAATAATAGCCACAAAATTAATACTTTTGCGGCTATTATTATTACAAAATTCCGTGTTCATTGCAGATGCGCTCGATTTCCGACTTGTAGGCTGCACGCTCTTGCAAAAAAGAACGGTAGCGCGTTATCTTTTGCTCCATTTCGCCGTCGGGATAGAGGCCGAGTTTTGCGGCATTATATTCGTTAATCAACTTAGCCTCGAAGTCATTACCGAAGAGATTAACAAATGCAGTTTCTACGAAGGCATTTTGTTGCTGTGCATAGGGGTCGGCGAGCCGAAATTCAAGCGCGGAATATTGCGGCGTGTCGCCCTGTGCCTTGTCATTGGCGGATTCATCCTTGATGTCGAGCCGGAGCACGGCGGAAAATTTTTCGCGTTCAAATTCCGGCGGCATCTCGCTGTAATAAGTTCGTTTCATAATCTACGTGAATTTATAAAAACGCCTATTGTCCTCGCTGATGATACGGATGGTTGTAGAAACCGGGAATTTGTCTTTGGGAATCTGTTTCAGGGCGTCTTTGATTTTGCGGCAATTCGTAAAGAATTTGACAGTTTTGCCGTTGTCGCTCACCTTGACAACGAAACGTCCTTCACCTTGCTTTGTCTCGACATCGGATGTATAGTCAAGTATATCGACTTCCTTATTTACAAGGGCGTCGATGCTTACCTTCTCACAATCGAAAAATATGTCATCCTTTTCCTTGATCGTGCCATTAGCGACGAGTTCTGCGTATGTCATTATTTTATTTTTTAATCTGTTACTATTACTATACTTTAACCAACCAAGCCACGGCGCAACCTTTTGCACAAATACTTTCGACGTCAATTGCTTGCCTTTGAGCGATGCGACGCGGCGGCAAAAATTTTGTTTTATCCGTTTGCGCAATAGAATTTGACGGCGAAAAAATTGGAAGCCTACATAATCCAATGCGCGTCCGTGGCGGTCTGCCTTTGTCTCTGCTATCGGGAATATCTGATAGTTTGACTTCAAAGTCAAGTGCAATTCATTTCCCAAGTAACATCGAATTTGCGACAATACTAGATGCAATTGCATCTTGTTGTCAGAGAAATAGACAATATCGTCGGCGTATTCAGTGCATTTTACATTTAGCACTTCATTGCACCAGTGCATAAAATAGCATAGGTACAAATTAGAAAGAAACTGAGACAAATAGTTGCCGATTGGCAGCCCCTTTGCACTGTCGATGATATTATCAAGCAACCGCAAAAGTCTGACATCTTTAATTTTTCGCTGTACAATCGCCTTCAATATTTCATTATCGACTGAGGGATAAAATTTGCGGATGTCGATTTTGAGGCAATATAGCGGCGAGCCTTCAAAGCTCCTGATAATCTTTACAACCTGTTTTGCACAGGCGGTAATGCCACGGGCATTGATGCAACTATATGTATTATAAGTGAATGTTTTGCACCATATAGGCTCTAACAGATTCATAACAGCGTGGTGAATGATTCTATCAGGGAAATAAGGCAACCTATATATAATGCGCTCTTTTGGCTCAAATACTTTAAAAATGACATACGGCGAAGTTGTAAAAGTTTCATTTTTAAGCATTTCGTGTAGCCGTTGCAAATTGCCATACTTATCTTTGTCAAATAACATTACGCCTTTTTGATGCGTCTTTCCTCGTCTTGCATTGCGCTCTGCGAGTTGCAGATTTGCGATGCTTATTATTTCGTCGTATAAATTGCTTATACGTTTCATTGTCTGTGCTTATTAGATGCGAGCCGTCGGCAGAGCCTACCAACACGCATTTTACGTTTTATTTTTTCCGCCAAGAGGCGAGGCCGCAATCCCATTTTTTTTTCATATAAGCATATCCGCGAGCCGATATTCGCGTAGACGTTACCGGGACCGTTGTTCGAGTTGCCGTAAACGAACCCCGCCTGCGCACCGTTATTCGCATTCCCGCCAAAGTGCAGAGCCCGCACGGATTACCAACCTTTTATATTGTGCGCGGCGTGAACGGTCGCGCAATGCGCTCCATCCGTCATACGGTATTCGGGATAAAGCACAGCCGCGAGCCGATATTCGCGAAGACGTAACCGGGACCGCTGCGCGAGTGGCCGCAAACGAACCCCGCCCGCGCACCGTAATTCGCAGCCCCGCCAAAGAGCAGAGCCCGCACGGCGACACCGGAAGAAGGCAAATTTGCGCCGTACCAATAATCGCAATAATAGGAAGTGCTACTACCGGGTGTTGCTGTGCAAATCAAATCGCCGTTGTTGCCGAAATAGATGGATTTTACAAACGCCTCCGACCTTATCTCATCGCAGACATAATCATATAGAGAGTAGTCTGTGCTTGAAAAATTAGCGGGGTCTGACGTGACATATACAGGAGACTTGCCACCGTTGGAATCGGCTTGTTTTGGTATTAGCACGCCATCAGTCCATTCCCAAATATCGCCGAATGGACTTTCAACACCGCGATAACGAGGCACTTGAAAACTAAGCAAAATCGTCGTGCCGTCGCTGTCGTAGAGGTTGTATTGCTTCTGCGCGGTTTGGTTGCCGTATTCGTCTGTATGTCCGCAGGGAATTAGCGGATAATAGCCGTTGAAACTATTCCAAGCATCACCACTCCAATCTGTAACGCCGACGCCGAGTCCGCCTTGATGGTAGCCATTGGCATCGAGAGCTGCGTTGTAATCTTTCTGCGTATTGAGGGTAGCATATTCGACGACAAACAACCAATAGAGAAGCTTATGGATTTCATATACGGCGCAGTTCCATTCCGTGCCAGCAGCACGGTTGCGGGCGTATGTGCGGAAGTCCGTCAAAGAAATAGAAGTTGCAGGATAGCCAAGGAGGCTGCGATATGTACCATCCCACGCCGACTGGTTGTTTCCGCCGCGAAAATCAGCATCGGTATTAACGACAGAAGCAAGTTTCAACGTACTACGCTGTAATGCGGCCTTATATGCAGACACGTACATAACGGGCACTTTCTTGAATCCGCCAACCTCATTGGCGGACATCAAAACTTTATTGACGGTGCCTTCCGTGATATACTTAATCCAAAACTGAGGCAAGCGCACCATGACCTGACCGGCACTGCCATCTCGCGTTTCCGTTGTCCAATCGTCCACGGAAGCAAACGGCGTGAATACTCCAGCGTCGGTCAGCGTGCCGCCAACCATCTGAGATTGCACAGGGAGAGTGCGATGCAAATCGAGGTTGCCGATTCTGACACATTCCGGCGAGGGGTCGGAAGTGTCCCACATTACGCCGTAGATAGGGTTGTAGGGGATATAAGAAGCGATGCTTTTAGCAACATACTCTTTTACGTCGTTAGCCTCGGCAACCCCCTTATGAGATACGTCGGCACTCTCAACGGCTTGTAATTGCAAAGACACATCTACTGTCTGTACGTTGTTAGCATCCTTCGTGCCGATGTGGCTTGTGACATAATTGCCGTCTGTGCCATGAGAGATAGACTGCAGCGCGGTGTCGGCCTTTGCGCCCTGTGCGGCGGTGGCAGCGTATGCCTTGACGTTGGAAGATTCGGCAAAACCTTTGTTGTCGTTGCCGGCGGTCGCAATGTCCTGAATCTTAGCAGAGACGCCGACAGTTTGATTATTGTTGGCGTCCTTAGTGCCGACGGTGGTAGTTATGTAATTGCCATCAGTGCCTTTCTCAATGCTTTGTAATGCAGTGTCGGCTTTTTCGCCTTGTGCGGCGGTGGCAAAGTCGGTAGGATCAAGTGAGGGCTGCGCGTCAACACGCTCAATAGAAGGGCTTTCAACATAATTAAAAGAATGATACGTAAAACTATCGAGAATATAATGGTAAAAGACAAGCGGGTCGAATAGGAAAGCATTTACCCTAAAGAACCAAAGACCATCCAATTGCATAACAAAAGGCAAATCTATTGGCATTGGATGGACATATACACCATTGCGACGTCCGATTGCCAAACAAGGCACATATCCCAAATCAGGATAAGGATAATATAATTTATGTACGTATGCTTCAAACCCACCTCCGCTTATTTGTTGTGGTGTTTCGCCTTCAATAGTAACAGACCAATCCCAATTTCCTGAACCTGTAATTTCGACTTCAAAATCAACCCATTTGTTTTGTGTATAGTTAAATGCCTTTGGCATAGCATACCAAGGTGTTGTCGCCAAAGGGTTCATAATAGGCATCAAACGCGTTGTCTTGATATAAGGGTTATTTTCGGGGAATCCAAAAATTTCGACTTCATCACCATTAGGCATATCATAATAAACAGAAACGCCACCGTGATAAAGAGCATTAGAGCGTTCAACATTACTAATCAACCTAACACTTTGAGATGAATCTGCCAATAGCGTCAAATCAACATAATAAGTAGGCGACAATGTTTCATCATCGACAACAACCATTTCAGTTGTTCCTGTCCCCCTCTGATAGAAATATCCGTGTACAAATGTATCTGTTGTATCTCCCTGATACTGCCCTATCTCACCAATTTGAAGTTCCTCAATGGACGTGAAAAACTTTGGGACTTTGTTTTTCAAGTCGCCGTTGATGGTGGTGATTTCTTCCTCAATATGCTCGATGTCCGCTGGTGAGACTGCTGAACGTTTTTGCAAATCGAGTTTTAAAAGTGGGTTATATTCGTATCCTGCCATATCTATTCAGATTTACATTCGATGGTTGTTGCATTGCCATTTTCGTCGTATGTGAAGTATTGGACAAAAACAACGGTATTGTTGTCGAGGAAAGTTATTGTTGTGGGGTTGCCGTTTTCGTCATACACTGGTAATACTTTCCTTCCCGGAACGGTCGCCCAGTTTGCGCGGGCAGCTTCGGTATATATGTTACCTAACATAGTTACTTCATGATTTTGTAAATAATAAAACCAGTTGCTGCGAATGCCAGCAGCCACGGCAAAACATTGCTACTGCTCGGCAATGTTGCAGCAATAGCATCAAGTTTGTCAGCACCCTCGGCGAAGAGGCCACCACGCGAGCGGCGGGCATTTTGAATAAGATTCCAGAAGGCAAGCGCGGAGCGTTCACCGTTTGAATATGCGGCATTAACGAGGTTGGCAAATTTTTGAAAGTTGCCTGGACCATTCCAAACGGCATACCAGAATTGCAGCATTAAGCGAGGGTCATTCTCAACAATGCGCTTTGCGCCGTCGCTCAAATAGTCTTTCCAATCGTCGTATGCATCTTCAATCATTTCTGAGACATAATGACGCAATTGGATGCCTACGTTAGCGGGAACTCGGCGTCCATCAGCCTTATCGCCATAATAGCCTGTGTCGGCGTGATGCGAGCCATAATACTCATCGACAAGATTCCAGAAGGCAACGGCGTCGCCGGTCTTGGTGGTAAATTGCGGAGCACCGGCACGGCGGTCGATGCCGAACATAGTCTCACCAGAATCGCCAAGGCGGTCGCCATTTCGCAAATATGCCTTCATATCGGGATGATAATAACCACCCTCAATATTGTCGATTATTGCATTTGTAAGTGTCAATTTGTCCATAATGTTCAATCCATTAGAGAGAAATACTCTTTTTCTGCATAATAGTACACTCCATCCTTCTGAGAGAGATATTTATAATACAAATCGTCCTCAGCGACACAACGGCCAACAAACTGACCTTCACGGTAATTTTCGCCGACGGAGCCGCCATAACGATTTGCATTATAAAGTGTGTGATAGTCAGCATTGGCAAAAATCCGTTTCTGCGTGAGAGCCGTCTCAAGCAAGCGCGTGAAACCGGCGTACTCCGAAGAGCTTAACGCGGTGGAAGCAGCTTGCAATACGGTATAATTGCCGCCGCACATCTGCGTGAAAGTGCGCTGCAATTGCGGCCAATCGCACACATTACGAATGAGCCAACCAACTTGAGCAAGTGTAGAATCAAGGAGAATAGGCGTAGCAACTGCGAAGCCTCCGACTTTTGTAATGCCGAAAAAACCGTACAGTTTCACCGCCTGTGCATTGGTGGCGTCCAATTCATCAGTGACGCGGTTAGCCTGATTCGCTGTGTTGCGAAACAGACGCCACGCGAGAAATCCCGCGAAGGGGTCTGCAAGCCATAACCAGCCGTTGCTGTTGTTGTTAGATTCCTGTGACATGATTCTACATTATTAAAGTCAGAGCGGCGACAATACACCGCCCCGACAAGTCAAGCATGATTGTGTTAGAATTTAGCCTTTGCTTTTGCGGCCTTCTCCTTAATGGAAGCGCGGGACTTCATCTCGGACTCGTAGGCCTTGAGTTCGCGTTCGTACTCGGCCTTTTTCTTAGCGTTTTCAGCCGATACGGCTTTCAGCTTTTGTTCGTAGTTGCGCCAAGCCTCTTTGCTGGCGGACATCTTCGGGGCTTTCGGCAAAGCCTTGAACTTTGGTTTTTTTGGAGTTTTCATTTTTTTATAGTGTTTAGAAGTTCATGTTGTTACAACCATTTCAAAACACCAGTGAGGCGTTTTGTGTCGATTGCAAGGTTGTGAATATCAGATAACTGATCAAGTGATACATTACCGGCATCGAATTGCGCTTTTAGCTGATTAGCAATAGCAGCAATCACGGCATCAGCAGACAAAGGTTGCTGCGGTTGCGGTGTCTGTGGTTTCGGTTTCCAGAATGCCATCGTTACCAGTCTTTAAATTGTTCAACATCTTAGCGAGTTGCTCTGGAGAGTATTTCTCATAAAGCAAATCGCATATTTCATTAACCTTTTCCTCTTTTGGGTCAGGCGGCTCGGGCGTCGATGCCGGTGCCGGTGTGCCAAGCTGCTGAGAAGAAGGGATAGCAGCGGCGCCGGGCGTTTTGCCAAACAACCCCGGCAGCAACATCGCACCAAGTCCCTCAACTACTTTCAGCGCAATATCGGC
>JAZUPQ010000081.1:0-9013 GCA_045605265.1 Eubacteriales bacterium
TAAAGGAAGTCCTTTGCGTGAACGTGGAAGGTGTAAGGAGCGGCGATTGCAACTGATTTCTCAATATCTGCGTCCACTACGATAAAGTTACCCATATCGCAAAGCCAACCGTAATTTTTATGGTTTACCCTTTGGATTAATTCTTCCATAATTTCAGGCGCTTGGAATATATATCCGTGGTTTTCGGTACAGGTGCGAATTCCCTTCTTTTCGGCATATTCCGTAATTCTTCTTATTCTCGGAACAAGGTCGTCCAGGGTGTCTTTATAAGTGAAAAGATAATCCTTTTTGGGAAGCGCATAGCAAATATCGTGGCGAAGCACCTTTGCTCCCAAAATTTCTGCGATATCTACATCTCTTTTTACTCTCGCCTCTTCTTCGTCTGCACGAGTGATAGAGGTTAAGTCTCCGCCTACCGTATAGGCGCAAATTTCAAGTCCGATTTTATCACAGTGTTCACGGATTTTCCTCGCAGTTTCTTCAAGAGTACCCATCATTGAGTTGGAGTAGTTTTCAAGCGGGGTAAATTCTATTCCGTCAAATCCGATTTTCTTTACAATATCGCAAAGCTCTGTGTACGGAGTGGTCGTACTCCTTAACATGCGGCTAAAGCTATAAGATGAAACACCTAATTTCATAATCTTTTCCTTCCAAGTTTAATTCAATACATTATATTTTCTGATGAATTGCGCGGCTTTTACAATGTCAGCCTCCGGGTCTGAACCGGTCTCGCGTTCGATAGTCAAAAATCCGTCGTAGCCTATATCGCTGAGAGCTTTGAGATAATTATCCCAATTAACCATACCCTCTCCTACGGGAGTTTCAAGGAAGAAGTCGGTTGTGTTCAATTCATCAATTCCTCCGATAGCGAAATGATGGTATACTTGAACAGGGTCGCACTCCTTGAATTTGACAGAGTCCTTAACGTGAGTGTGTACGATTTTATCTGCAAGGAGATAAACCGCTTCGACAGGGTCCTGACCTGTTACTGAAACGAAGTTTGCAGGGTCTAAATTAACTCCTACGCCCTTCCCCGCCTTGTCAACAAATCCACCTAGAACTTTTGCAGTTTCCGGCCCTGTTTCAATGGCCAAAGTGACGCCTATCGAATGAGCATAGTCGCCGCAAGCTTTGATAGCTTTCAGCATAACCTGATATTTCTCGCTGTTCTCATCCGCAGGAATAACACCGATGTGGGTAGTTATAACGCTTGCGCCGAATTCCTTTGCCAAATCGGCTATTCTGTTCGTCTTTTCTATTCTCTTGGGGTTATCCGCCTCGATTTCAAATCCGAAGCCTCCCATATCTGCGCAAAGAGCACTGACAACGAGATTGTTTTCCAAAAGAAGCTTTTTGTAGGCTTCTATGTCTTCCTTTGTAAGATTTTCAGGTGAAAATTCACCCTTCGTTGCATAAATCTGAACTCCGGAAAGTCCTAATTTCGCAGCAGTCTTAATCGCCTCAGCGGTATTGGTTTTGAAACAGTCTGTTATTACACCTAATTTCATTTAGTATACCCCCGTGTGAAGATTTAGTCGAAATTTATTTCTTTTTTCGTGTCCGATGACTTGTAGAGGGCGTCAAGAAGTTTCATCGTTTCAAGTATGTAGCTAATGTGGGTTTTGGTCTTTTCACCCGTTGATATCGCATTAAGGAATGCTTCGTTTTCTGTTTCAAAATAGTTAGGAGCGTTAAGCTCGTAAACCGTCTTATTCATATCTTTATCATAGAATCTAATGTTACCGCCCATTGTTATACGAGCGCCACCCTTATCTCCAAGAAAGTCAACATAAGCCTCTTCTTCAGCGAGATTCTGAGCCCACGCGCCATTGAAGGAAATGCTGGCTTTGTCGGTTCTTACGTATCCTGAAACGAAGTCGTCAACGTCGTTGATGCCGTTTAAGTTCTTGGTTTCTTCGGACCACATTGTTTTATATTTGTAGCTTGACATATCCTTTGCCATTTCGCAGTATGTATCTGCTGTTATGTTCTTTATTTTTGCACCGCCGAGAATGTAGAAAATCAAGTCGAAATAGTGCACGCCAAGGTCAATTAAAACGCCGCCGCCCGATTTTGCCTTTGTTGTAAAGTCACCGCCTAGTCCGGGTATACCTCTGTAACGGCGGAAGGAGCAGTAAACGTGGTAGATTTTTCCGAAAGCGCCGTTTCTGTTCAATTCTTCTAGTTTTTCTACGTAAGCGTTATAACGGTTTACAACGCCGATGTTCAAAAGTTTTCCTTGCTTTTCTGCCTCGTTTGCCATTTCGCAGGAAAGCTCATAGTTAACTGTTACGGGCTTTTCGCAAAAAACGTGTTTTCCAGCTCTTAAAGCGTCCATGGTAATGGTATAGTGAGAGTAGTTGGGCGTGAGGACGTATACCGCATCGACCTCAGGATCTGCGAGGGCGATTTTGTAATCTGTGATTACGTTTTCAACCATATCCGGATATTTATCCTTTTCTCTTTGCGCTTTTGATTCAATCAGGTCGCAGGCGTATTTCACCTTAACCTCTCCGATTTTGGAAAGTGCCGGAAAATGCGCTGAATCTGCAATTCTTCCGCATCCGACAACTGCTATTGTTTTCATATCATTCTCCTTATCAAGTAATTTAGCTTTTTACTACCAATTTCATTATACATAGCGCACTATGTCTTTTCAAGTCATATTTTTACATTTATTTAGACAAATATTGACTTTTGATACTTGAATTCTTGCTATTTGTTGCAAAACAAGAGAAATTTGGTTATTTTGTACATATCGTTTGTATATTTTGCCCCGCGGCGCTCTGTCACTGCGATATGGTAAAGTTGACTAATTTAGTATTATATACATTGTATTTTTACACAAATCTTACAAATTTAGTTTATTTTTATCAATTTACTTGACATTTCAGCCGATATATACTATAATGTTAACAATTTATTTCATATCAAGTCCCACACGCCTTCAGGGGCTTTTCTACAAAAAATGCCCCGTAGCGCTAACTGTGTCTATGGGGCGGCTTGCTATTTCGATAGTATTTCTACATTATTTTTAATTATATAAAAGGAGCGTGAAGAACATGAAAAGAGTGTACAATTTTTCAGCAGGACCTGCAATACTTCCTGAGGAGGTTTTGAAAGAGGCGGCATCAGAGATGCTGGACTATCAGGGCTCAGGAATGTCAGTTATGGAAATGAGTCACAGAACCAAAACCTTTGAGAAAATTCTCAACGACGCAATTACAGACTTAAAAGAGCTTCTCTCTATTCCTGACAATTATAAAGTGCTTTTCGTCCAGGGGGGCGCAAGTCAACAGTTCGCTGCCGTTCCGATGAATCTTATGAAAAATAAGAAGGCGGATTATCTTCTCACAGGACAGTTCTCCACAAAAGCCTATCAGGAAGCAGCAATTTTTGGAGATGCGAAGGCAGTAGCAAGCTCTAAGGATAAGAATTTCTCATATATCCCCGACTGCTCGGATTTGGACATCAGGGATGACGCAGATTACGTTTACATCTGCGAAAATAATACTATTTACGGAACAAAATTCCATACTCTTCCCAATACCAAGGGCAAGGATTTGGTGGCTGACCAATCCTCCTGCTTCCTTTCTGAGCCTTGCGACGTATCAAAGTACGGTGTTATTTACGCAGGAGTACAGAAAAACGTAGGACCGGCCGGCCTGGTTATTGTTATTGTGCGCGAGGACTTGATACGCGACGATTTGTTATTCCCCACTCCGACTATGCTCAAATGGAAAACCCAGGCTGATGCTAACAGCCTTTATAATACACCTAACTCCTATTCAATTTACATTTGCGGAAAGGTATTTAAGTGGATTAAGAGCCTCGGCGGACTTGAAGCCATGAAAAAGAGAAATCAGGAAAAAGCAGATATTCTCTATAATTATCTCGACAAATCCAAGATGTTTATTTGTCCTACTGAAAAATCCTCTCGCTCAATGATGAACGTCGTATTCAGAACAAACAGCGAGGAGCTTGACTCATTATTCATCGAAGAAGCTAAAAAGGTTGGTATAGTCAGCATAAAAGGACACCGCTCCGTAGGCGGTATGCGCGCCAGCATTTATAACGCTATGCCCAAAGAGGGTGTAGTCGCGCTTGTGGAGTTTATGGAAAAATTCGAAAAGGAGCATCAGTAAGATTATGAAGGTATTTTGCTTGAACAATATCTCAAAGGTTGCCCTCGATACTCTCGGTGACAACGACAAAATTTTAGAAACCGTTGACAACGCGGACTCTATATTAGTTCGTTCCTACGCTATGGCAGACTATGAATTGCCAAAGGGCGTACTTGCAGTTGCAAGAGCGGGAGCAGGCGTTAATAATATTCCCTGCGAAGAATACGCAAAAAAGGGCGTCGTAGTTTTTAACACGCCCGGCGCCAATGCAAACGCGGTAAAGGAGCTTGTGCTTTGCGGACTTTTACTCGCCTGCCGCGATATTATCGGCGGAAACGAGTGGGTAAGAGATAACAGCGACGACGAGGCAATTTCAAAAACCGCCGAAAAGGCTAAATCAAAGTTCGCGGGAAATGAAATCTACGGCAAAACGATTTCCGTAATCGGTCTCGGAGTAATCGGTACATTGGTTGCGAACGCTTGTATCGACCTCGGTATGAAGGTTATCGGATACGACCCTTATTTATCTGTTCAGAACGCGATGAAGCTTTCAAGAGATGTGAAGTACGTTTTGAAGCTTGAAGATGCTGTTGCAGATGCAGACTTTATCTCTATACACGTTCCATTAATGGACAGCACAAAATATATGTTCAACAGCAAACTCCTCTCTTGCGTAAAAAACGGCGTTACGATTCTGAATTTTGCAAGAGACACGCTCGTAAACGATGATGATTTGCTCGACGCTATGAACGCCGGAAGGGTTAAGAAGTACGTTACAGACTTTGCAAACTCCAAGGTGGTTAAACTCCAAAATACCATCTGCCTTCCTCACCTTGGCGCATCCACAGACGAAGCGGAAGACAACTGCGCTTTGATGGCTATTGACGAGCTTAGAGACTATCTCGAAAACGGTAACATTAAAAATTCGGTTAACTATCCCACAGCAAACGCAGGACCTAAAACCGAAAAATACAGAATTTGCATAAATCATATGAATATCCCGGGCGTAATTGCGAAGTTTTCAAGCATCGTTTCAAGCCAAGGCGGTAACATAAATACGATGCTCAACCAATCCAAAAAGGATTTCGCTTACACCGTTATGGACGTTAATAAGGAAATTGACATTTCGGAAATTGCCAACACCGAGGGTGTGTTCAGAGTGAGGGTTATATAATGAAACTCGGCATGCCGCAGCTCTATGAATATAATTCTATAGAGGAAAATCTCATTTTAGCCAAGGAGCTCGGACTTGATTTCGTTGAGTTGAACCTGAATTTCGGATACTGCCGAAAGGAAATGGAAGCAAAAACGGTATGCTCACTTCTCAAAAAATACAAGCTCGAAGCAACGCTTCACTTTTATGACGAGGCGGATTTTGCTTCCTACGACGAGGTTGTGGATGCCTACCTTTCTCTCTTAAAAAGATACGCTGAGCTTGGCAGAGGTTATATTAAGATAATAAACGTTCATTTAATCAGCGGCCCTGTGGTAACAATCAGCGGAGTCAAAAATTATATATACGAAAAGGAATTTGACACTTTTTCACAAAGGCTTGTCAAAAATTTAAAAAAAGCCGAGCAAATCTGCTCGGAAAATGACATAATTCTTGTTATTGAAAACACGGATAACCTGGCTAAATATATGAAAAATGCCTACAAAACTTTGCAAAATTGCGGTTTTAAGTTCAATTATGACATAGGACACGACAATGTTGACGGCGATTACATATTGAATGAGGTAATACCCGACGCAGAACTTGAATTTCTTGAAATGCACGTTCACGACAGTGACGGCAAGCGTTGCCATCTCGCAATCGGTGACGGAACTGTCAGCTTTGAAAAATATGCAGAATTTTACAAAAACGCCTACGTGGTTTTAGAGGTAAAGCAGAAGTCGGATTTGCTTGTTTCGGTTCCGAAATTCAGAGAAATGTTATAGATTACAAAAGAGGGGAGCTCAAATGCTAAAATTTGAGCTCCCCTCAAAAACTTCAAAGCGCCGGGTATATTTTTTCGATTGTTTATAAATGCTCCGCACATTTTTGAAAAGCTATTCTTTCATCGCCGTTTTCAAGGTAGATAATTCCACAGTATTCAAAGCCGGATTTTTTTAGGGCTGTTTGCATCGGAATATTGTCCCTGTGGGTGTCGATGCGCAGATTTCCGTGCATTTTGAAGCACTCGTCAAAGCAAAATTTCGCAATTCCGCGCCCGTTATACTTCACCGCAATTCGATGAATTACAGCATAAGGCTCATCGTTTTTCCAAGCCCCATCGTATATTTTTTTATAGGTTTTATCCTCTCCCTTTAAAAAGAAAAACGCAGCGACGATCTCCCCGCTCTCCTCACATACATATCCACCGCCTCTTGCTATGTCGGACAGCACGTCCTCCTCGGCAGGATATACTTTATTCCATTGGTTCGGATTCCCCGTCTCGCGCATAAATTTACGGGCGTGACGGTATATTTCAACCACCGCATCTACATCGTTTAAGTTTGTTTTCCTTATCAGCATAACGTCACCTTGAAAAGCGCCTGACCGAAGTCAAGCGCTTTTTGTATTAGTTTTTAGCAAATTTTCTTTGAGCGAATTTTACAATCTCAACGATTGGAATTACAAGAACGCCAAGTCCGATTGCGATAAGATATTCCCAGATACCTACACTCTCAAATCCAAACGCTGCTGCAAGGAACGGAACTTCGCATACAAGTGTTGTTGCAAGGAGAGAACCGAGAGCTGCAAAGAGCAAGGTCTTGTTTTGAGATTTGAGACTGAGCAGGCTTCCGCGCTGCGAACGCATATTGAAGCTGTGGAAGATTTCTGCCATTGACATTGTAAGGAATGCCATTGTCATACCGTGAGAGCTGTTAGTGATTTCCCAGTTACGCGTTTCAACGAAGTGTCCGATGAAGTAGGAGAACATCGTCAAAACGGTTACCATAACTCCCTGATATGCTATATCAACGCCCATACCGCCTGAGAAAATTCCTGACTTTGCATCACGAGGCTTACGCTTCATAATGCCGGGCTCGGCCTTTTCCATACCAAGAGCAAGAGCCGGGAAGCAGTCGGTTACAAGGTTAATCCAAAGCAGGTGAACGGGTTCAAGAATTGTAAATCCAAGAAGCGTAGCAACGAAAATACTGATTACTTCACTCATATTAGAGCCGAGAAGGAACTGAATTGCCTTACGGATATTATCATAAATACGTCTTCCCTCTTCTACTGCTCCGACGATAGTTGCGAAGTTATCGTCTGCAAGTACCATATCAGCAACATTCTTCGTTACGTCTGTACCCGTGATACCCATACCTACGCCGATGTCGGCTGACTTGATAGAAGGCGCGTCATTTACACCGTCTCCCGTCATAGCGGTTACGTAACCGGCTTTACGCCAAGCATTGACAATTCTTGTTTTGTGTTCGGGCTGAACGCGGGCGTATACACTTATGTTTTGGAATTCTTTTTCAAATTCTTCGTCACTCATTTCATTGAGCTGAGAGCCTGTGATAGCGCGTTTGCCTTCCTCGATAATTCCGAGCTCCTTCGCGATAGCAACTGCCGTATCAATATGGTCACCCGTTATCATTATCGCGCGCACACCTGCGCTCTTACATTCTACGATAGCATCCTTAACCTCAGGTCTTACAGGGTCGATCATACCGCAAAGACCTACGAAACACATATCGTTTTCAAGATAATCCGCGTCGAAATTGTCGGGTTTTTCAGTCCAGTCTCTCTTTGCCAAAGCAAGTACGCGGAGAGCTTCATCAGCCATTCCCTTGTTAGCGGCGAGGATTTCGTTTTTATATTCCTCGCTCATCGGACGGATTTCCCCGTCTTTGAGGTAGAATTTACATTTTCCTATTACAACGTCGGGCGCGCCCTTTGTATACTGAACGAAGCTATCGCCGAAGACGTGTACGGTGGACATCATTTTTCTGTTTGAGTCGAACGGAGCTTCTCCTACGCGGGCATACTGCTCTTTGAGAGCATACTTGGGATTTCCAAGCTTGTTCGCCCAAGCTACAAGAGCTGCTTCGGTAGGCTCACCCGTGATGTTTCCGTCGTTATCAATTTCCGCATCGGAGCAAAGAGCCATTGCGTTTGCAAGTTCAACCTCGTTATCGGAAAAATTATCTACCACGGTCATCTTATTCTGAGTTAACGTACCCGTCTTATCCGAGCAGATAATCTGGGCGCAGCCGAGAGTTTCAACTGCCGTGAGCTTACGGATAATGGCGTTACGCTTGGACATATTCGTCACGCCGATTGAGAGAACTACGGTTACGACTGCGGCAAGTCCTTCGGGTATGGCGGCAACTGCAAGTGAAACCGCAACCATAAAGGATTCAAGTACAACTGTAAAGCCAATAGTTTCTGCGCCGATTAATTTTACTGCAAATACCGCAGCGCAGATGCCGAGAACGAGCCAGGTAAGGATTTTGGAAAGGCCTGCAAGCTTTCTTTGCAAAGGCGTTTGTCCGTCTTCCGCCTGAGATAACGCGCCTGCGATTTTACCCATTTCGGTATCCATACCCGTTGCCGTTACAACTGCAACGCCTCTGCTGTAAACAACGGTGCTGCCCATATAGAGCATATTTTTTCTGTCGCCAAGCGGAACGTCTTTTGTCTCTTCGCGAAGATAGATAATATCAATGAATTTTGTTACGGGAACAGACTCGCCGGTCAGGGCAGCCTCTTCCACCTTCAAGCTTGCGTTTTCAATTATTCTCGCGTCTGCGGGAACTGCGTCGCCCGCTTCAAGCATAATGATATCGCCAACAACGAGGTCTTCACTGTGTATAACCTGTACTTTTCCGTCACGCAAAACCTTAGAGGTTGCGGCAGACATCTCCTGCAAGGCCTCAATAGCCTTTTCTGCTTT
>JAZUPQ010000082.1:0-3412 GCA_045605265.1 Eubacteriales bacterium
TACGATCCGACTTCATTCTTGATGTTAATGTTGATTTCATCAAAGTTGATCCACTCCTTTCTATCGCCGGACTTATAAATACTGTAAAATTCTATTGCCTCTCCGCTGTTATTTATATAATAAAACCGCGTAGGTTCACTCCCCTTTGATGAAATAAAAAGTCGCTCATCAAAAGAAAAATCTATATTTTTTTTAATATAGAACGTAGTTACAAGTGTCAAACTCATAACGATTAACGAAACAATCAAAAATGCTTTCTTGAATTTTTGCATAAAAACACCCCTCAAGGTTTTTATAATCTTGCCTTGTGGGGTTAAAAATATTCTGTTATATATTTACATATATTCCAACCGTCAATACTTTACTCTATTTAAATAAAGTCCGTCTGGTGATGCAGTCGGTCCTGCAAAAGCGCGGTTTTTGGAATTTATTATACCCTCAATATCTTCTGGAAAAATTCTTCCGTAAGCAACCTCTACTAATGTTCCTACGATTATTCTCACCATATTGTATAAGAAACCGTCTGCGCTGATTTTAATTGTGATAAACTCACCGTCTCTCTCAACCGAAAGACTGTTTACACACCTCACAGTATCAACCACTGAAGATCCTTCTGCCATAAAAGCGGCAAAATCCTTCTTGCCGATAAATTTTTTCGCCGCCAATTTCATTTTTTCAAGACCGTCACGATCTATAATTCTTGTCAAATGCCAACATCGATCAAAATAAAACGGGTTGTTTACCTTAGAATTTCTTATTATGTAAATGTACTCCTTCTCCTTTGCGTCATATCTCACGTGAAAGTCACTATCACATTCTTTGGCAAAATATACAGATATATCATTTGGCAAATACGGCGCAATAGCGATTGGAAGTTTTTCCGCCGGAACTGTTGCATTGGCATTCTCTACAGTTATACAGAATTCGTTGGCGTGAACTCTCGCATCCGTTCTACTGCACCCCGTAACAGTGGTGTTTGAACCGAAATACTCACAGAAAGCTTTCGAAAGTTCGCCTTGAACTGTTCTCTTGTTAGGCTGAACTTGAAAACCGTGGAACCCCGTTCCAAGAAAATTTATCTTGACAAAGTATCTCATAAACGTTATACCTTATAAAATAAGATTTTATTAACTATCGAAGAAGTATCAATGGAGGGGACGTAAATTTTTACAAATACAACAAATCCAAAACACAAGAGAGAAAGAAACAGTCCTATATAATCTCTGCCTCTCAACTCTAATTTCACGAGCTTCGTTCTATTTACATCTCCTCTGTAACAGCGACACTCCATAGCGGTGGCAAGTTCTTCGGCACGCTTAAATGCAGATACGAACAAAGGTACTAAAATCGGAATTAATGCTTTTGCTCTTTTTATTAGTCCGCCCGAATTAAAATCTGCGCCACGTGACTTCTGTGCATTCATAATTTTTTCGGTTTCTTCAACCAGAGTCGGTATGAAACGCAGGGCGATTGTCATCATCATAGCGAACATATGAATCGGTATTCCAATTTTTTTCAGAGGTTTTAGGAGAGATTCCAGACCGTCAGTAAGAGAAATCGGAGACGTTGTATATGTCAAGAGCATACTTGTTCCTACAATAAGAATAATCACCCTGATTGACATAAATACCGCTCTGATAATTCCCTCCGTATAAATATTTACAAAGTACCAATGAACCAACGGCTCGCCTTTACCCTCTGTCATAAAAATATTTAATATAGATGTAAAAATCAAAATAAATATTACAGGCTTTATTCCTTTTAAAATTACTTTAAAAGAAATTCTGCTTATAAAAATCACAAGAATAGTTATAAGAACCAAAAACGCAAGCATAATAGGGGTATTTGCCAGAAAAACTGCTACAATAAATAATGTTGCAAGTATAATTTTGGTCCTTGGATCCATCTTATGAATCGGGGAAAAACCGGGGAAAAATTGACCTAATGTAATATCGGAAATCATACTTTTTCACCTCCGATGTATTCAATTATAGCCTCTTTTACTCCTTCAACCGTGTAAAGCTTACCCTTTAAAGCAACGCCCTTCTCTTTGAGAAGATTTGCTAATTTTGACACTTGGGGGATATCGAGTCCTATATCTGAAAGAGAGCTTGTGGACGAAAAAATCTCATCTACCGTTCCGGACTTCAAAACTTTACCGTGATTCATCACTATTACATTATCGCAATAGTGCGCCATATCTTCCATAGAGTGACTAACGAGTATGACGGTTTTCTTCGTCGCGTCAACATATCTTTTGAGACCACCCAATATTTCCCTGCGTCCTTTTGGATCGAGTCCTGCCGCAGGTTCATCCAATACGAGAACATCCGGATCCATAGCAATAATGCCGGCTATTGCGACTCTGCGCTTTTGACCACCGGAAAGCTCGAATGGGGATTTTTCCATCATATCCAAGTCAAGACCTACAAAATTTGCTGATTCTATCACCCTTTTAGTAATTTCCTCATCTGAAAGCCCCTGATTTCTAGGTCCAAAGCCGATGTCATCTCTTACAGTTTCATCAAACAACTGATATTCGGGATATTGCATAACCAAACCGACTTTATATCGAATCTTTGAAATTTCTTTTGGTTTTTCCCAAATATCAATCCCATCAAACAAAACTGTTCCCGAACTAGGCTTATTAAGTCCGTTCAAAAGGTTAACAAGAGTTGATTTTCCCGAGCCTGTATGACCTATTAAGCCTGTGATTTTTCCTTTCTCAAAGGAGACACTTACATCATCAAGTGCAATTTTTTGAAAAGGTGTGCCCTTGCTGTAAATATAAGATACCCCTTTTAATTCAAGTATATCCATTTTAAACTCACTTTTTTTTACTAATAAATTCAACCAAAGTGTCAACGCACTCTTCAATAGACAAAGACCTATTGTCTTCTATATACCCAAGTTTTGACAATTCGTAAATAAGTTCTCTGCCCTGTGGCGCTTCAAGTCCTATATCGCGCAACAAATCAACATTTGAAAATACCGTTTTGGGATCGCTGTCAACTACTATTTTTCCGTCGTTGATAACTATAACGCGGTCTGCTCTCGCAGCTTCTTCCATATAGTGTGTAATATTTATTACCGTTACTCCTTCTTCGCGGTTTAGATTTTCCATTATATCAATTACCGACTGTCTGCCATTAGGGTCAAGCATTGCAGTAGACTCGTCAAATATTATCACCTTCGGTTTCATAGCGATAACTCCCGCAATAGCAACTCTTTGCTTTTGACCTCCGGAGAGTTTATGCGGTGCGTGATTTGCATAATCCTGCATACCAACGATATCGAGCGCCCAATTCACTCTTCGCTTAATTTCTTCTCTTGGAAGGCCGAGATTTTCAGGTCCAAACGCTACGTCCTCTCGAACAACGGTCGCAACGAGCTGATTATCGGGATTTTGAAA
>JAZUPQ010000083.1:0-2001 GCA_045605265.1 Eubacteriales bacterium
AACGTGCGCGTCTGCCAGTTCCGCCACTCCCGCGAACATTTAGTATTATACACTAAACATTTATAAAAGTCAATACCTTTTTCAAAAAAAAATAATAAAACGCAAAAAAATCTGTTGATTTTATTAGACTGTTCGTGTATAATTAAATCAAAGAATACGGAGGACTTTAAAATGACGAATAAAGAGAGATTTTTGGAGATATATAACAAATACATAAAGAGGGAAGGGGCGGATAAACTCCTTGAATATCTTCTTTCCTCTGATTTTTTTGACGCGCCTGCCAGTTCGAGATTTCATTGTGCATTTCAAGGCGGACTCTGCGAGCATTCGCTTAACGTTTATGATTGCCTGGTGAGTTATCTTTCCGCGCCGCGCACGGTAAATTTAATAGGAACGTCGTACAGCGAGGAGAGTATAGCAATCGTATCCCTACTCCACGACCTTTGCAAAATCGGCGTTTATAAAAAGGGCTTCCGCAACGTCAAGGACGAAAAAGGAGCGTGGCAAAGAGTGGATACGTTCGAGTACGACGACAGATTGCCATACGGTCACGGCGAAAAGAGCGTATACATAATTTCGGGATATATGCGTCTCACAAGGGAAGAAGCGTTTGCGATACGCTACCACATGGGATATTCCTCCGATACCGACGATAAAAGAAACGTCTCTGCAAGCTTTGAGATGTTTCCTCTTGCGTTCGCTCTCTCTACCGCAGATAGTGAAGCGACTTATTTTGTCGAGGGAAAGAAATAAAAATCCAAGAGAAATTATACAAACAGAAAGAGAGAACAAATCGGTGCACAAGTCCGTAAAAAACGGACAATTGAAAAAAAGAGCCTCCTATGGTAGAATAAAGTTGCTACCATAGGAGGTTTTTGTTATGGCAAGAAAATACCAAAAAGTAAGTGAATTACTTCCAATTATTAAGGAATTAAGCGCACAGGGCAAAACCCAAGAACAAATAGCAAAGCAATTTGGACTGTCAAGTGCAAAAGTTGTATGGAATCTTCTGTACCGTGAAAAACAAAAGGAAATACAAGGAGTTCCAAGGTTTCGAGGTCGCAAACCTGCGAAAACATTTCAAGAATACAAATACGAGAACCAACGGTTAAAAATGGAAAATGAATTGTTGCGGGATTTTCTCTCGCTCACAGAAAGGAAGTGAGAACTAGTGTAAAATATATGGTAATATATCGCCACAAAGATAAATATTCCATTAGCGAAATGTGTCGGTTCTTTAAGGTATCCAGAAGCGGATACTATGACTATGTTAAGAGAATGGATAGACCTTCATCCGAAAACTACTTAGTTGAAAAAATTTGCGAATGTCAAGGACGCAGCCATAAAACTTACGGATATCGCAGGGTGCAAATATGGCTTGAAAGGCAAGGAATACATAAAGATCCCAAGACCGTGTTGCGTTTAATGCAAAAATACAATCTGCTTTCAGTGGTTCGGCGAAAGAAGTACCGCAATTACGGCGAGCGTTTGCACAAATATCCAAACCTATTAAACAGAGACTTTAGAGCTGAGCGTCCCAATCAAAAATGGGTAACGGATATTTCATACATCAAGACGGAAGAAGGTGTACTGTTTCTTTCGGTTATTCGTGATCTGTATGACAACAGTATTGTTGCGTACAAAACCGGAACTGAACAGAACGTTAACCTCGTTCTCTCTACAATCAGAGCAGCTAAGAAAAAGGAAAAGGTCACCGCAGAGTTACAGCTCCACAGTGACCAAGGCTTACAATATACGTCCCAAGCATATTTTAAGCTAACAAAATCTTATCATATTACGCCCTCAATGTCAAGACTCGGAAATCCGTATGACAATGCTTTGGCAGAAAATTTCTTCTCAATCCTTAAAACAGAGTGTATCTACCGCGCAAAGCTCCGCACTTATGAGGAGGCGCGCCTCCTCATAAGTGCATACATACAATTCTACAACAACGAACGCATTCAACTCAAAACAAAACTGACACCACTTGAAAAGCGATGT
>JAZUPQ010000084.1:0-6244 GCA_045605265.1 Eubacteriales bacterium
AAAGTAATTTTTTCATAAGAATAGCATAGTCTTAAAATATGACTATGCTATTTTTGTTTTGACAAAAAGAAATTGCAAGATGCATTTTCGGGACTAAATATACGGCAGAAATTAAAAGTCCAAGCTTTCGGGAAAAGAACTTCCCGTTAAATTCTTCTTTGCAGAATAATTAAAGAGGCGGCATTTTTGACTTCATATACTAGCAACCGAAAGTTGCGAGAATTTTCAAACTATAATTGCTTGAATATAATCATCTATACAGGTAAAATATAGATATAATCATAATTTTTGGAGGTAAAAATGAATATAGGAGAAAAAATAGCAAATTTACGAATTTCAAAGAATATGTCTCAGGAGGTCTTGGCTGAAAAACTCGGTGTTTCAAGACAGTCGGTATCTAAATGGGAAATGGACCAAGCATTGCCGCAAATAGATAAAATAATTTTGCTTTGCGATATTTTTTCAATCAGTTGCGATGAACTCATTAGAGAAAATATTAATGTACAAAAGAGTGAGGTTAAGAAAAACAAATATTTTGGAACCGATGGATTTAGAGGAGAAGCGAATATCAACCTTACATCAATGCAGGCGTACAGGGTTGGTAGATTTTTAGGCTGGTATTACCAATCAGCCTTATCTCAGTCGAAAAAAAACAATGAAAAGCCACGAATTTTGATTGGCAAAGACACAAGGCGTTCAAGTTATATGCTGGAATATTCTATCGTTGCGGGGATTACCGCTTCGGGTGCAGATGCATATATGCTGCACGTCACCACAACACCAAGCGTTTCCTACGTCACGCGCCAGGAGGGATTTGATTTTGGAATTATGATTACCGCCTCTCATAATCCTTATTTTGATAACGGAATTAAGGTCATTAACAGATACGGCGAGAAGCTTGATGATAACATTACCGAGTATATAGAGAACTATCTGGACGGAGATTTAAATTCTTTGGGAATAGACGGCGAGGATATCCCGCTTGCAAGACGTGAACAGATAGGCTCAATAATAGATTACGTATCGGGAAGGAACAGATACGTAGGATATCTGATTTCACTTGCATCTAATTCATACAAAAAATTGCGAATAGGAATTGATAGCGCCAACGGAGCTTCTTGGACGATAGCAAAGTCGGTATTTGACGCCTTGGGAGCGCAGACGATTGTTATAGGAGCAGAGCCGAACGGATACAACATAAATGAAAACTGCGGTTCTACTCATATAGAAAATCTGATTAAGCTGGTTAAAGAGAAACACTTGGATTTGGGATTTGCTTTTGATGGTGATGCTGACAGATGTATAGCAGTTGATGAAAACGGCGAAGTAGTGGATGGAGATAAGATAATGTATATTCTCGCCAACCGACTAAAAAAACGCGGAATGTTAAACGGAGATACGCTTGTAAGTACCGTGATGTCAAATAGCGGTCTGACAAGCGCGCTAAAAAGCATAGGCATAAAAAACGTTCAGACCACTGTGGGCGACAGATTTGTTTACGAGGAAATGCAAAGGAGTAATTATAGTCTGGGCGGCGAGCAGTCGGGACATATTATTATAAAAAAATATGCTACAACGGGAGACGGAATTTTAACGGCAATTATGATTTGCGAGGAAATTTGCGACAGCAAAAACTCGCTTTCAAAACTCGCAGAGCCGGTAGTCTTGTATCCGCAGGTTACGGTAAACGCGCGGGTTAAAGATAAAGACGCGGTAATGAAAGATGAAAGAATCAAGAGTGTTCTGAATGAATGTGATATGGAAATTAGCGGAAAGGGCAGAATCCTTTTGAGAAGGAGTGGAACCGAGCCGGTAATCAGAATTATGGCGGAATGTGAGAGTGAAGAATTGTGTAATACTCTCGCTAATCGTGTGTATGAGGCCATAAAAGAGAGAGGATATATCAATGGATAAGAATGTAGAAACGAAAGAATTATTCGATTGCAAAATAATCTTTCTTAAAGCGCTGTTCGACCAAAATAAATATCCGTGGCATATACTTCCTAAAATAAAAGAAACAATAAAGGAACTGATTGAAAGCGGAATCGCAGGATATCATCTTTTAAAAGCGGGGGTTTTAATCGGCGAAAACGTGGAAATCAGCAGCCTTTCAACAATAGAAGCTCCCGCTATAATCGGAAAAAATACGGTAATTAGGCCGGGAGCGTATATTCGCGGGAACGTAATATGCGGAGAGAATTGCGTCCTTGGCAATTCTTCGGAATTTAAAAACTGTATACTTCTTGATAACGTTCAGGTTCCGCATTTTAACTATGTCGGAGATTCGATTTTCGGAAATAATACTCATATTGGAGCAGGAACTATATGCTCAAATTTGAAATCCGGCGGTGGTAACGTTGCAATTCACGGGGATTCGGAATACGAGACGGGACTCAGAAAGGTAGGAGCTTTTCTTGGAGATTACGCGGATGTGGGATCTCAGTGCGTGTTGAATCCCGGAACAGTTATAGGAAAGAAAACTAACGTGTATCCCTTGACCTCTGTAAGAGGAGTGCTTGGAGAAAATCTAATCGTAAAATCTATGACAAATGTAGTGAAAAAGTATTGACATTAGCCCCCAAAAGTGTTAAAATGTATTCAAATACGTTAATATTTAGGGGTGCGCTATGAGAATACTTTTAATAGGCGATTCAATCACAGATATGCAAAGAAATAAGCAAGTAGAAGATTTTACAGTGCAGGCTTACGGAAATGGCTATCCCTTTTTTGTAGAGGGCGAGTTGTCTGCAAAAGCTCCCGGTAAATATAAGGTTATAAACAGAGGAATAAGCGGAAACAGAATCGTTGATTTGTATGCTCGAATCAAGGTCGACTGTTGGAATTTGAAGCCCGATGTGATAAGCATACTGATAGGAGTTAACGACGTTTGGCACGGACTTGAAGACGGCGTGGGTAACGGCGTCGAAATAGATAGATTTGAAAAAGTTTACCGAATGTTCATTGAGGACACTCTCAAAAAATTGCCGAACGTAAAGTTTATGCTTCTTGAACCCTTTGTATTGGAAGGCACCGCTTCATTTGATAAAGAAAAAGTGCCGGCATATGCTAGGGTTGTAGAGAAATTGGCGGCAGAATATAATTTTGTTTTTGTTCCGCTTCAAAATGTTTTGCTCGAAAAATCTCAAAAGTACGGTATGGATTACTATCTTTACGACGGAGTACATCCTTCTGTTGCGGGAGCAAAGCTTATTTCAGAAGAGTGGCTACGGGGATTTGATAAAATTCAATGAATTGAATGAGGGGTATCTTAATGAGACTTGAACTGAAAAATATATATAAAAGTTTTGGCGAAAAACAGGTCTTGAACGGGATAAATATAGTAATTGAAGGTGGTAAGGCTTTCGGTCTCCTTGGTAGAAATGGGGCAGGCAAAACCACCTCAATTCGTATTTTGATGAACGTTTTTCCTCAAAACAGTGGGGAAATTTTGTTGGACGGCGAGCCGATAAACTATGAAAAAATCGGTTTTGGATATCTGCCCGAAGAAAGAGGACTGTATCCCAAAAAGAAGATTATCGATCAATTAATTTACTTCGCAGAGCTTAAAGGAATGAGCAGAAACGATGCGGTAAAGTCAATAGATTACTGGCTTGAAAGGCTCGAAATGACAGAGTACAGAAATAAAAAACTAGACACTCTCTCGAAGGGAAATCAACAAAAAATACAACTTGTTACCGCTCTTGCTCATGATCCCGAAATAGTAATTCTTGACGAGCCATTTTCCGGTCTTGATCCTGTAAACGCTATGATTTTGAAAAGTGTAGTTAAAGAGGAAATCTTGAAGGGAAAAATCGTTTTGTTTTCAAGCCACCAAATGAGTTACATAGAGGAGTTCTGCGACAGCATAGCTATAATACATAACGGCAGTGTGGTTTTGCAGGGAGATCTAAACGATATTAAACGTAACTACCCAAGAAACAAATTGCTTGTATCTTCAAAAGATAAGCAAAAAATCTTGGCAGAATATCCTTCTTCGGTTTTAGATGAAAGCGGAGATGTCCTTTTAAGCTTGAAAAAACCCGACGACAAGGTAGAGGTTATGCAACAGCTTGTTGAAAAATACGATATCGATTCTGTAAAAGTTTACGAGCCTTCGCTAAATGATATATTTGTGGAATATGCAGGGTAATTGAGATGAAGCAGTTTGGAAAAATATTAAAATTTGAGTTAAAAAATTATTTCACAAACAAGGTTTTTGTCGGTATAACGATATTTCTTATGTTGGCAATAATCGTGGTTATGTGCTTACCGAGGATAATCGGACTATTTGAAAGCGACGACAGCTTTGAAGAAATTCCGACCGAGAAGCCCGTAATGCTCGTTGGAGGAAGTGCCGATATTTTCAACTTGGCTTTACAGATGTTTTCGGAAGCGTTCGTGGATTACGACGTACAGAAGACGGCGTCTAATCCGGAAGAAATTAAAAATCAAATAATCACAGGCGAGGCTGATTGCGCGTTTTATTTGGATGATTCTATTACCTACAAGTATTATGTAAACAACCTCTCAATGTATGACAGTAACACGCTTATTGCCGATGAACTTTTGAGAACAGCATACAGAATGTTTCAGATGATGGAGAACGGAATTTCGCCGGAAGAAGCGGGAAACATAATGAATGTTGTTATCAGTAGCGAAACCGTAAATCTCGGAGTAGACCAAATGGAGAATTTCTTTTATACCTACATAATGATTTTCGCTCTCTATATGGTTATTTTACTTTACGGACAGATGGTGGCTACAAACGTTGCGACAGAGAAGAGTTCCAGAGCGATGGAAATTTTAATAACCAGCGCAAGGCCGACTTCTATGATGTTTGGAAAGGTTATAGCGTCTTGTCTTGCGGGCTTAATGCAGTTGATCGCCATTTTCGGTACTTCTCTTGTGTTTTACAGATTGAATAAGTCATATTGGGCCGGCAATATGATAATCGACTCGATCTTCAATATGCCCGTTGACCTATTTTTCTATATGCTTTTGTTCTTTGTTCTGGGATTTTTGGTATACGCTTTTCTGTTCGGCGCGATTGGTTCGACCGCCTCAAAGTTGGAAGATATAAATACTTCTGTGATGCCCATAACTTTACTCTTTGTCGTGGGATTTTTGGTGGTTGTAATGTCTATGTCAACAGGAGAAATTGATAATACCATAATGAAGATTTGCTCGTACGTTCCTTTTACTTCATCTATGGCTATGTTTACAAGGATTGCTATGAGTGTTGTTCCGGTTTATGAGATTGTGACATCCATAGCAATATTAATAGTAACGGTAGTCGGCACGGGTTACCTGGCGGCGAAAATTTATCGTGTCGGCGTTCTGCTTTATGGCACACCGCCCAAACTCAGCGCTATTATAAAGGCTATCAAAAAAAGTTAAGGACGGTAATCTTATGAGAAAGATGAGTTTGTTACTTTTATTTGTGATTTTACTTACCAATTTAGTTTCCTGCGGTGATAAAATTACAGTAGAGAAGTATGTGTGGCGCTTGAAATTTGCTGAGAAGTCGGGATTTGAAACGAGCGAAAGAGAACTTATTGCTTGCAGCAAGGATTATGAAACAGATGAAGTCGTACCTATCGTAGAGGTTTTTTTGACCGCCCAAGACGGTATAATAACGATAAGCGATAATAACTCGGACGAGAATTATGCAGTTAACTACGAAAGGAACGAGAGGTTCGATTACGGAATTACCTATAAACTTAGTTACCAAAGATTTTCCGGAGATGCTCTTGTAAATTTCCAAAAGGACAACGAAAACTCTGCACCAACGCTTATGCTTACGCTGTCCAACAAGTACGATACACAGTACGAATTACATTTTGTTGTTGACAAGCTAATTGAACAATAAAAAATTTAAACAGAGCAAAAAAGTCTACAATTATTTTTTGAAAAACTATTGACAAAACGGCTGTGATATGTTAATATATATAGGCGCGTGACAAGATGCCCCTGTAGCTCAGCCGGTAGAGCACTTGACTTTTAATCAAGGTGTCCGGAGTTCGATTCTCCGCAGGAGCACCAAAAAAAGCCCCCTCATTGATGAGGCGGCTTTTTTATGTTGTCCAGCGGGGAGTAACGTGCGAAATCAAGGTGTCTGCGGTTTTGTGCTACGTGAAGGTATGCCTGGGTCTGCTTGAGGGTGGTATGTCCGAGGAGCTCCTTGAGCGTGTATATGCTGCCGCCGTTCTCGAGATACCGGGTGGCGAAGGTGTGACGTAATAGG
>JAZUPQ010000085.1:0-2696 GCA_045605265.1 Eubacteriales bacterium
ATTAAGGAAAAATCCAAGCACCTGCTCGGCGACGGCGAGGAGGAGGTTTTCGCGAGGATGAATATTTCCGGCGCAAGCGCTTGGAGCGACCTCCAAAGCTCACTTACAAGCGGTGTTAAGGTAGATTACGAGGGCGAGCAAATCACCCTTTCCTCTGTCAGAAATATGGCATACTCTCCAGACAAAGAGGTAAGACGCAAGGCTTACGAGGCAGAGCTTTCTTCCTATTCTCAAATAAAGGATGCGGTTGCATTCGCTCTTAACAGTATCAAAATGCAGGTAATCTCGGAGTGCGAAATGAGAGGCTATGAGTCACCGCTCGATAAGGCTCTCTCCGACTCACGTATGACCAAGGCGACACTCGACGCTCTTATGGGAGCGATGGAGGAGTATATGCCTAAATTCAGGGAATACCTTCTGGCAAAAGCAAAGGCGCTCGGTCACAAGGGCGGACTTCCTTGGTATGACCTCTTTGCTCCTATGGGAAAGAGTGATAAGGTCTATACGGTTGAAGAAGCGAAAGACTACCTTCTTAATGTATTCGGAAGCTTTGATAGCGAGCTTCACGATATGGTAAAGCAGGCGTTTGAGGAGAAATGGATAGACTTCTATCCGAGAGAAGGCAAGGTTGGCGGAGCTTTCGACTGCGGAGTTCCTTCCGCAAAGCAGAGTCGCGTTCTTACAAATTTCGACGGTTCTTTCAGCGACATCGTCACCCTCGCGCACGAGCTTGGCCACTCCTTCCATGACAGACAGGTTTTTGCCCACTCAATAATAACTCAGAACTATTCAATGCCCGTTGCCGAAACAGCCTCTACCTTCAATGAAGTTTTGGTTATGTCAAGCGCTATTGAAAAGGCAAACGATAAGGAAGAAAAACTCGCTTTAATCGAAGGTCAGCTTATGGACGCCTGTCAGATTATTTGTGATATTTACTCCCGATTTACCTTTGAAAAGTCCGTTTTTGACAACAGAAGTAGGGAATTTATGTCATCTGACCGTCTTTGCGAGCTTATGCTTGATGCTCAGAAAAAGGCATACGGCGAAGGACTTGACGAAGAATTTATGCACCCGTATATGTGGGTGTGCAAGAGCCATTACTACGGCGGAGAGCTTAGCTATTACAACTTTCCCTACGCCTTTGGCGGACTCTTTGCAAGAGGGCTTTACGCAAAGTATAAAGAAGAGGGCGAGAGCTTTGTCAATACCTACAAAAAACTCCTTTACACAACGAGCATCGCCAATGTAGAGGACACCGCAAAAATTGCGGGAATAGACCTCACCTCGCGTGATTTTTGGAGATCGGGACTTCAAACTATTGCTGATGAAATTGATGAATTTTGCCAACTTGTAAGATAAAAGGCTGCTGTTGGTTTCAACAGAAAGAGAGCATTTCAACTGAAATGCTCTCTCTTTTTTTAGAACGTGCTGTGACTGTACTGTACGGTAAATCAGTCGTAAATACAGTGCGCGAATGAGTTTGCGGTACAAATATCGGTGTATCTGTGATGTCTGAGAAGGTCGTAGTGGTCAAGACTCAATATTTCTTCTTCCAGCTCCTCAATCGAAGCGCGAGTACCGTTAAGATAATCAATAATCTTTTTGTAGCAGGTGAGAAGTCTCTGCCTTGCTCCGCCGAGACGAATGTCCTGAACCTCCCAACCGAAAGGCTTGTTTTCCTTATCCCAACGGTAGTAGAAGCTTTCGATAAAGGCGTCCATCTTTTTAACTCCGCGAATACATCTCTCCGCGATTTGAGCAAGGGCAACCCTGTCACCCTCCTTATATGCCCGTCTTGCATCAAGACCAATGTAAGCCTTCTCGGAAAGAAAGTCGCAGATTTTCTCCACATAGTCGAATATATATGCGAATTCTCCCATTCTTCCCTTGACTTCTCCAAGCGTTTTTGCATAGGCGGAAAAGTCAATTCTGTCAATAGTGGAAAGGCCGTAGTCAAAGAGTCCCATAAAGGGGTCGTTGTAGGTGAGCAGAGAGGGAATAGTATTAAATCTCAAATCCCTAACGCCGTCTTTCATAATTGTTGTGGGCAGGTCAAGAGCCATAAAATCATCGAAATTGTAACCTGTTGTTTGCAAAAATCCCGACTTGATACTTTCCATATCTTCATTTCCGTCTGCAAATTGGCGGATTGCATAAAGAGAGGGAAGCATAGCAAATGGGGAACATTCCGCGCCGTCATCGCCCCACAGAGTAATCAATACGTTCTCAATGGCGTTGTCTCTGCACGACTGCATAGCGGGAAGCATAGCCTTTAATGAGAAGGCATTTTCAGGAGCAAATCCCTGCCAGCACCAAGCTCCGCCGGCAAACCATACCTCTCTGTTAAACTGCTTGTGAGCGCTTAACATTCTGTCATATTTTGCCTTGCTTGTGGTTGCATAGTCCCAATATGTAAGAGCGATTTGCTCAGGTGTTTTATCGATTACCTCTTGCGGAATTTCAATGGGAGTATCGCCTTCGGGGCGGTATTGGTCGTCGTTTGCAAGACGGAAGAACATATCGCTCCACATATGACATTCAAAACCGTATTTAGAAGCAATTTCAAGAACTCTTCCAAGGTGTGGGCGAATAACTTCAAATCTTGTTTTGTAGCCGTTAATGTCAAGATATTTTCCGCGTCCAACCATTCCCGCCTCGTCCATACCTATGTTGATGATACGGGAGGTGTAGCACTC
>JAZUPQ010000086.1:0-2600 GCA_045605265.1 Eubacteriales bacterium
GGTTCTTCCCTGGTTCCAATATTGAGTACCTATGTATCCGCAGGTACGTCTCGCAACGTTCATCTTGGATTGGTCGCGGTTATGACAGTTCGGACATTCCCAAACGAGCTTGCCGTCCTCGTCCTTCGCGATTTCGATTTCTCCATCGTATCCGCACTGCTGACAGTAGTCGCTCTTGGTGTTAAGCTCTGCGTACATTATGTTATCATATATAAATTCCATAATTCCGAGAACCGCATCGATATTATTCTGCATATCGGGAACTTCAACGTAGGAAATTGCACCTCCGGGTGAGAGAGCTTGGAATTTAGCTTCAAGCTCGAGCTTTGCAAAGGCGTCAATCGGCTCGGTTACATGAACGTGGTAGGAGTTTGTTATATATCCGCGGTCGGTAACGCCCTCAATAACTCCAAAGCGATTTTGGAGACATTTGGCGAACTTGTAGGTAGTGCTTTCAAGCGGCGTGCCGTAAAGCGAATAGTCGATATTTTCAGCCGCCTTCCACTTAGCCGTATACTCGTTGAGCTTCTTCATGATTTCAAGTCCGAGCTCCTCGCCTTCTTTTTCGGTGAGCTTCTTACCGTTGAGCGCGTATACGCACTCCCAGAGTCCTGCGTATCCGAGGGATATGGTCGAGTATCCGCCGTGAAGGTACTTGTCTATGGTCTCGCCCTTTTTAAGTCTTGTGAGCGCGCCGTATTGCCAAAGTATTGGCGCGGCGTCGGAAAGAGTGCCGCTGAGTCTTTCGTGTCTGCATTGGAGCGCTCTGTGGCAGAGCTCCATTCTCTCGTCGAACACCTGCCAGAATTTATTCATATCTCCGTGAGCGGAGAGCGCTATATCAACAAGGTTTACCGTTACAACGCCTTGGTTGAATCTTCCGTAGTACTTCGGCTTTCCGTTCTCGTCTATGTAAGGAGTAAGGAAGCTGCGGCAGCCCATGCAGGTGTAGCAGTTGCCGTTGCCGTTTTTGTCTATCTTGCTCTTTAACATAATCTTTTCGGAGATGTAATCGGGAACCATACGCTTTGCAGTGCATTTTGCAGAAAGCTCTGTCAGATAGTAGTACGGAGTTCCGGGGCGAATGTTGCTCTCTTCAAGAACGTATATAAGCTTCGGGAAGGCGGGGGTAATCCACACTCCACTTTCGTTTTTAACGCCTTGAAGTCTTTGAAGGAGAACCTCCTCTATAATCATAGCAAGGTCTTCTCTTTCCTGATCGTTTGCTGCTTCGCCGAGGTACATAAACACCGTGATGAATGGGGCTTGACCGTTTGTGGTAAGCAGTGTTACAACCTGATACTGAATACACTGAACACCGCGGCGTATTTCATCGCGCAGTCTCTTTTCCGCAATTTCGCGGACTTTGTTTTCGTCGATTACGCCGATAGACGCAAGCTCTTCTCTTACAGCCGCTACAATCTTCTTTCTGCTGACGTCAACGAAGGGCGCAAGGTGGGTAAGGCTTATTGATTGTCCGCCGTATTGGTTTGAAGCAACCTGGGCAATTATTTGGGTGGATATATTGCAAGCTGTGGAAAAGCTGTGTGGCTTTTCAATCATCGTACCGCTGATTACTGTGCCGTTTTGAAGCATATCTTCAAGGTTAACAAGGTCGCAGTTGTGCATATGCTGAGCAAAATAGTCTGCGTCATGGAAGTGAATGAGGCCTTCGTCGTGAGCCTTTACAACATCTTCGGGAAGAAGAAGTCGCTTTGTTATATCCTTTGAAACCTCGCCCGCGATATAGTCTCTTTGAACACTGTTGACGGTGGGATTTTTGTTGGCATTTTCCTGCTTAACCTCCTCGTTATTGCACTCAATCAAGGAGATAATTTTCGCATCGGTGGTGTTGGATTTGCGGACAAGAGCCCTCTTATAACGATAGGTTATATAAGCCTTTGCCAAAACGTAAGCGCCCTGACGCATAAGCTCGTCTTCTACCATATCCTGAACTTCCTCGACGCTTACCGCTCTTTTGAGCTTTTGGCACTTCTTTTCTACCGTTTTTGTTATTTTTTCTATGCACGCCTCGCTGATTTTGTGGTCATCCTCAACTGCGTTATTTGCTTTTACTATGGCGTTATATATTTTAACGTTTTCGAAAACTGCTTCCGAACCGTTTCGCTTAATTAATTTCATTTATTTTTTGTCCTCCCTTGAAATCTCGTAGTGAAGATAATTATAACTATATATTGTGGTTTTGTCAAGAGCTTTTACAATATATAGTGATTTCGGTAATAAATATTTCAAGGCAGAATTTGGTCGTTTTTGGTCATTTTTTACAATTATTTTAACCGGTGTTCTTTGATTTATTTGAGTTTGTAAAATTGCGAATTGTATACTTTTCACAAAAAATATTATTATAATGTTTTTTGTTTTTTTACGAATAATTTCATAAGTGTTCATAAATGATATGTATAATAGAGGGTAAACAAGAAAATCAAGGGGATTAATTTAATGCTTACTTTAAAGGATGTTAAGAAGAATTACGTCACCTCTTCCGAAACGGTTGAGGCCCTGAAAGGCATAAGTCTTTCGTTTAGAAAAAAGGAATTCGTGTCGATTTTAGGTCCTTCCGGTTGTGGAAAGACCACTCT
>JAZUPQ010000087.1:0-13465 GCA_045605265.1 Eubacteriales bacterium
TCCCTTTATGCAAAGAAAAAGGTTCAATACTTTTGTATCAAACCTTTGCTTTTCTTATGGTGCAGGTGACGGGATTTGAACCCACACGTCTCTCGACACTGGAACCTGAAACCAGCGCGTCTGCCGTTCCGCCACACCTGCAAATGCAAATGATAATTTGATTTGTTTTTTCAAACAAATAGATGATATCACAATTTTTTAAAAATGTCAATATCAATAAATGTAAAAAAACATAGAAAGTCCCGTTTGGCGTAATTAATAAGCCCTTTTTTTGAAAAACCTATTGACAAATATTTAAAATCTTGCTATAATCAATAGGCGACGTTTGAAAACCACCGTTGCAAATTGGAGTAGTACTCAAGTGGTGAAGAGGCGCCCCTGCTAAGGGTGTAGGTCGGGTAACCGGCGCGAGAGTTCAAATCTCTCCTGCTCCGCCAAAAATCGACAAGTTTCGACAGAAGCTTGTCGATTTTTACTTATTACTTCTTCACTCTTCACTTTTCACTAATTCCTTGTCGATTTTTGGCGGTAGTAATAAGTAATAGTGAATAGTGAAAAGGTGCTGATGTAGCTTTTCTCCTTTTGGTCGAAAAGCAATTTGTTATAAAACGAATACACGACAGTTCAAGCCCAAACAAAAAGATATCGCCACAAAAAAGCCTTGATTTTCAAGGCTTTTTTGCTTTTTTCGGGCGAAATTTTTATGTTCGATTTCGTAGATGGAAAATGGATATTTTCCGATACTGAAAGAATTTGAACTCCCATGAGAACAAAAATCGCCCTCAACACATGACACAGAGAAAGAAAAGCTCTGTGCTTTTTTTACACTGCAAAACTTAAAATCTATAAAAATAGATACCCCCAATGATAAAAACAGGTGCGTTAAAAAATGGGTAAATGAAGTGTGGATTTAAATTCGGTGGGGGTCATACCTGTAATGCGTTTAAATACTCGTGAAAAGTATTGCGGGTTATCGAAAGCAAGCCTGACTGAGATTTGTGAAAAGTTCAAATTTCCTTCTCGGATGAGTTGCTTGGCTCGTTTTATTTTGTGCTGAATAGCAAAGTTTGCAATTGTTTCACCCGTTTGCTCGCGGAAAAGCTTGCTCAAATAGCTTTTGCTGTATCCGAGTTTAGTGCAAAGATCGTTGACGCGGAAAAGTTCTTCAGCTTTTTCTTCCAACAACCGTTTTGCGGATATTACCAAATGTGTTTCCATACTTTCTTTATTGGGGAATACGCTCGGTTCTTCCTTTTTTACGATATTCCGAATAAGAAAAATTAAAAACTGTTCAAGATAGGTTTTGATTAGCTGTTCACCACCGATGGGAGCGGTTTCTTTTTTTGTCAGCTTTTTTAAGGTGGGGTCGTTTTTAGGGATTATGTAGGTGTTTTCCGCTTCCTTGATAACGGAAGAAATAAACCCATGCAGAGTCTTATTTAAAAGGGTATGATATTTTTCAAAATATACCATTAAAGGCGACTTGCAAACAAAAGATACGACAAAAAAATTCGGGGCAGAGTTTAGAGCCTTAATCGAGTGAAATTCGTTCGGACGGTGAAAGACAATTTCGCCCTGCGAAAGAATAAGATTTTCGTTGTCACTGCGTACCTGTACCCGTCCTTTGTCGATATACACCATCTCCCAAAAGTCGTGTTCTTCTCCGTTAAATACAAAATTTTTATCAAATTCGTAATAGTGCACGGTAACGATTTTTGAAATATTGATGACGTTTTGCAGTTGTGTTTTTAAGTAAGTAGTTTTCATATTTATCCTCGTATTTTTTATGATATGTACGAAAATGAACGTATAAAGTATAAAATTGACTGTTCAAAGCGAACAGTTTATTTCATAATAAGTATACCACAATAAAAAAATAAATGCAAGGAGTTTGATTATTGTTATGAAGAAAGGGATCAATATTTGGTCGTTCCCGCAAGGAACAATAAAAGACAGCCTTACGTTTGCGAAAAACGCAGGCTTTGAGGGCGTTGAGCTTGCTTTAAACGGCGAAGGAGAATTGTCTATCCAATCCACCGAAGCGGAAATCAAGCAAGTCAAAACAATGGCGGACGATATGGGGCTTTCGCTTTATAGTCTTTCTTGCGGTCTTTGTTGGGATTACCGCTTGAGCGACGACGACCCGAAAATGCGTGAAAAGGCGAAAGATATGATAAAAAAGCAGCTGGATACGGCAAAAACGCTTGGCGCAGACACCATTTTGGTGATTCCCGGAGTCGTGAACGTAGAATTTTCTAATCCCGAAAAGAAAGTAGCTTACGACGTGGTTTACGAACGCGCGTTGGAAGGACTTAACGAGTTAAAACTGTACGCGGAGGCGTTAAAGGTAAATATCGGCTTAGAAAACGTATGGAACAAATTCCTGCTTTCGCCGATGGAAATGCGGGATTTTATTGATAAGATCGGCAGTGATTACGTAGGCAGTTATTTAGACGTAGGCAATACGCTGTATTGCGGATATCCCGAAGATTGGGTACGCATTTTGGGCAACCGTATCAAAAAGGTGCACTTCAAAGACTATCGTATACAAGCGGGCGGTTTGCACGGGTTCGTGGATTTGTTGGCAGGCGACGTGGATTATCCTGAGGTAGTAAAGGCGTTGAAGGAGATTGGGTACGACGGTTGGGTGAGCGCGGAAATGATACCCAATTACAAACATCATACGGACGCAATTATATATAATACGTCTTACGCAATGGACAGAATTTTAGGGAGGAGATAAAAATGTTAAAAGTAGGTTTAATCGGTTGTGGATTTATGGGCGCAATGCACGCGAACTGTTATAAGAATATCGAGGGTGTTGAACTTGTCGCTGTTGCGGATATTCGCAAGGAAAAGGCAGAGGAATTGGCGAAAGATACCAATGCGACGATTTACGGCGACGGAAAAGAATTGATCGTCAATGCGGACGTGGATATAATCGATATCTGTTTGCCTACGTTCTTGCATGCGGAATATGCAATTTTGGCGATGGATAAGGTAAAATACGTATTCGTGGAAAAACCCGTTGCGCTGAGTGTCGAAGAAGGCAAGAAAATGATAGAAAAAAGTAAAAAAACGGGCTGCCAAGTACAAGTTGGACAAGTAATCCGTTTCTGGGACGAGTACGTGGAACTCAAAAAAATCGTGGGAAGCGGTGTTTACGGTAAGGTCATCAATGCAAACTTCCGTCGTCTTAGTCCTCGACCCGATTGGGGGTGGGAAAACTGGTTGCTTGATTATAAGTTTTCAGGCGGCGCAGGGCAGGATTTGCATATTCACGACGTAGATTACGTTTTGTCGGTGTTTGGTCAGCCGAAGAATTTTTATTCCGTGAAGAACTATAAGGGCGAAAGGAATTCCTACGTGAATACGCTTATGCAATACGACGAGTTCGTGGTAGGCGTAGAGGGAACTTGGGATTTGCCGGCAAGTTATCCGTTTACGGCAACCTTCCGTGTGGTATTTGAAAATGCCGTTGTGGAAAATGCAGGCGGTAAATTTATGTTGTACACGAAAGACGGTGCAAGCGAAATCAAGATTGAAAAGAAAGAGCTCGTCGGTGGAGTGCAAGGCGGTAACATTTCCGATTTGGGTGGATACTACAATGAGCTTGTATATTTTTGCGATCAGGCAAAGAGAGGCGCAATGGTGGAAAAAGCAACGCTTTGCGACGGCGTTTGTTCGCTTGAGTTTTTGATGAAGGAGCTTTCATTCAATGCTTAAAGTAGGAATTGTCGGTTGCGGAAATATTTTCACGATGCACGCAACTTCTTGCGACTATTTGAAAAACGCTACGCTCGTCGGCGTATGCGATATCAAGAAAGACAGAGCGGATAGAGCGGCGAAAAAGTACGGTGTAGAGGCGTATTATGATTATAAAGAATTGGTCGATAAGAATAAAATCGATCTCGTACATATCTGCGTACCGCATTACTTGCACCCGATTATTTCCCGTTATGCTCTTGAACACGGCGTACACGTTTTGTGTGAAAAGCCTATGAGCATTAAATACGAAGATGCCGTAGAAAACGTACGCCTTGCAGAAGAAAAGGGCTTGAAATACGGTATCATTTTTCAATGTCGTTTCAACGACACTTCACGCCTTATAAAAGAAAATATTGTCAACGGCAAGCTTGGCAAGGTACTGTCCGCAAGAGTGGTTTTGACTTGGTGTAAGCCTGACGAATACTATTCCTTGTCCGATTGGAAAGGTACTTGGGATAAAGAGGGCGGAGGGGTCATTATAGACCAAGCAATACACTCTCTCGATTTGGCAAATTGGTTTATTGACGACGAGCCGATTTCCGTACAAGCGCATCTTTCCAATCGTGGACACAAAATTATGGAAGTAGACGATACGGGCGAGGGATTTATCCGTTATAAAAACGGTGCGACGCTTTCGTTTTGGGCAATGAATAATTATGCCTGTGACGAAGCGATTGAAATTCGGCTGTGCTGTGAAAAAGGTAAAGCGTATATGAGTTATGATGACGCGCGCATCGAGTTCAATGACGGCACGGTGCTTTCCGTGAGGCAAGGCGCAGGAGACATTGTTTACGAAAACGGCAAGGATTATTGGGGCTTTCAGCATATTCGAGAAATTGCCGACTTCTATGACGCGGTTGAAAACGATAAAGAACCTTTTGTCAGTGCTAATGAAGCGCTTAAAATTCAAAAATTAATTTGCGAAATATACAAAAAAGGTAGGAAACAAAGCAATTTATAGGATATGCATCACCCAAATTACCTTTTGTAAAACGTAAAAACATCTTTTTTATTCATTGCGAAAGCAATAGTATATCATCAACCACAGGTTGTATCCTCTTTCGCAATGATGATATACACGCTATTGGCGTAATTTAGACGCGACAGTTTAATCCCAAACAAAAAGTGGCGAGAATATCTTTTTTATCGCCTCTTCACAGAAAAAGACTCAGAATTGTATCCAATCCTGAGTCTTTTTCAACTAAATCCACCTTTTCAGGTGGGATAAATCGTATTTACGATGAAATCCCACATGCGTGGGATGAAATCCGCCTCGACGGCGGGTGGGTGGATTTAATTTCATCCAAGCTTGGCTTGGATTTCATCCTGCAAAGCAGGATTTCATTATTGCTTTTCTCTTAGATTTGTGCTATACTTAAGCCGAGGTGATAATTATGGCAGAAAATAAGCTTGCAGATTTATCTATGGATTTTGCTGTCAGCATTTTAAAAGTGACTGACTGTGAAGAACCTATTGAAATTTAACCAACGATTATTTGGCAATAAAAAACGCATTGGAAGAACGAAAACTTTTGTAAAAAAGCAAACTTATCGGCCACAAAATAAAGAACTGAAAGATATGCAAATATATTTTTCTTAAAACAATGAAAGGATGTATGTGTATGAAACTTGTAACGATGACGAGCGCTTGCGCTAAACGTTTTGGCGACGAACAAGCAATTAAAATGATAAAAGATGCCGGTTTTGACGGCTACGACTTTTCTATGTTCGAGCATAATCAACAATTTTGGGATTCTGATAATTGGCAAAAATATGCTGAAAATTTAAGGAGGACAGCGGATAATGTAGGAATTTCTTGCTTGCAAATGCACGCCCCGAGTCCTATGATGCGCACAATAGAACACGTTGTTCCGCTTGAAAAGACTTTTTTACGAGCGATAGATATTTCAGATATTTTAGGTTGTAAAATGTTAGTGGTTCATCCCGGTTCGTTTTTATCCGCGCAGGAAAACAAGAAATATATCTATGATAAAATCTTGCCCTACGCAAAGAAAAAGGGTGTGAATATAGCCACGGAAAATATGTTTAAGTGGAAAGATGCTTCGGAAACAGAAACCGTGCCTTCCGCATGTGGGACAGCAAAAGATTTTATAGAACACATAGACCTTATAAATGACGAAAATTTTGTTGCGTGTATGGATATAGGACACGCTGAAATGGTCAACTGCGAGGGTTCAGTCAAGATAATAAGAGCATTAGGGAAAAGAATAAAATGTTTGCACGTTCACGATAATGACCTTTTCGACGACCTACATACTTTCCCCTTTTGCGGTAAAATCAATTGGACGGAAGTTACAAAAGCATTAAAAGACGTGGGATATAGCGGACATTTTACTTTTGAAGCAGACGCTTTTATGAAGAATTATCCGGACGAACTTATACCTGCTTGTCTTACTCTTTTAGAAAAAACAGGAAGATATTTGATTGATTTGATCGAAAAAGTGTAAGAAAGGTGCTTTTATTAAAAGAAAGAATATATGGAAAAAGAGATTTTGGGTGGTAGTCTTCTTACCGCCAAAGCGACAGCAGAATATATTAAAGGTTTGCTTGAAGAAAAGGAAATGGATATAACATGCGATATGGAGGCATTAAAATATACATCCGGGGCTAAGTTTTTTGACTATAAACAAAAAGATGTGTTCCCAACAGAAGATTTTTATATGTGTACTGAACTTAATAAGTTTAATTATGTATTGCGTTATAACAGAGTTAACGGCGTAATGGAGAAGATTGATTTATAAAACTTAAAGGAGAATTATGACTAATAAGAGGTTTTATCTGCAAAATATTTGTTTGTGGAACGATGAACCGGCAAACATTTCTATTTGTATAGGTAAAGCCACACATAAAGTGCCAGGAGGGGAAATCAGATGCCGGAAATATTAATTGCAGCGGTGGTTGTCGCGTTTTTTGCGGTGTTTTTATTTAAATTGAAGAAAACTCCTGCCGGTTTAGGCAAGGGCGGAGAGAAAAAGGTATCGTCGATTTTGAGCCGATTCGGTACGGTGTACGATAACTATACCTACCTTGACGGAAAAAAACACGTCAAAAAGGTCGATCATATTTTGGTGAATTGCAACGGTGTATTCGTAGTTAAAAGTCTGAAATACGCAGGCGAGGTCAGCGGCAAGGAAACCGATAGGGAATGGACGCAGATTTCCACTAAGAAAAAGCTGAAACACGTTTTTGACAATCCCTTCTTGGCTTATAAAAAGAGCGTAGAGGATGTCGAAAAGATTCTGGGCGATTTGTACAGAGTAAATCTGTATGTGGTTTTCGTAGGCTGTGACGTGTCCGGTGTCCGCGCCAAAAACGCCTTCCAATCAAAAAAGCTGGCAAGACATCTCGCAGGCTTGACGCCCACACTCTCGAATGATGAAATAAAGAGCATACTTTTCCTGCTCGATAAATCGCAAAAGATGAAGTGCAGCGAGGAGGAGACTATCAAAAAAGCTCACGAAAACAAGGAAAAAATCGAGGAAGGCGTTTGCCCGAAATGCAATAGAATTTTGGTAGACCGAAAATCCGAATGCGGCGCCTTTAAAGCCTGTCCCAATCAGAAAAGATGCCGTTTTAAAATCAGCGTAAATCCCGACGATAAAGCGCGTCCGTACAGACACGAGCACAATAAAATTGACTCGTCCGAGCAAAATCTGCTCTGATTAATAAATGAAAACTGCTTCATTTAGGTATAACCCCAAATGAAGCAGTTTTTGCATAAAGAAACCTATGTTACTGCGCCTCTTCATGAGCTGCCGCAAAATTCAAGCTCATCAAATTTACAGCCGCAAATGCCAACAGTCAGGCATTTTGTAAACTTTAATAGACAAATTGACAGCCTTTTGCCTTCGATTGCGATTTCAAAATCGTCAAGCGCAGATTTTTGCCAACTGTTATTGCAGATACCCGGAATTGAAATACCAATCTTGACAAGGATTCAAAAAAGAGGTATAATTGTAGTAGTTTTTTAAAAGGAGCGAGTTATGAAATTTATATCTTGGAACGTAAACGGATTCAGAGCCGTTCTGGGCAAAGGCTTCCCCGAAATTTTTGAAAATTTGAACGCTGACTTTTTCGCCTTGCAGGAGACGAAAATGCAACCCGGACAGGCCGATTTTTCCCCTGACGGATACCTGTCGTTCTGGAACAGCGCAGAGAAGAAGGGCTATTCCGGAACTGCGGTTTTTGCAAAAAAAGCGCCCATTTCCGCCGTTTTCGGAATTGACGGAAAGCATACCGACGAGGGCAGGGTAATCACCCTCGAATACGAGAATTTTTACTTTGTAAACGCCTACGTTCCCAATGCGCAGGACGGACTCCGCCGCATTGCTTACCGTATGGAGTTTGAGGACGATATGAGGGCTTATCTGTTGAAGCTCGAAGCGAAAAAGCCGATCGTCTATTGCGGTGATTTGAACGTAGCGCACAACGAAATTGACCTGAAAAATCCAAAATCAAACGTGGGAAATCCGGGCTTTTCATACGAGGAGAGAGGGAAGATGACCGAGCTTCTTAACTCGGGTTTTATAGACTCCTACCGCTACCAAAATCCCGACACTGTCAAGTATTCTTGGTGGTCGTATCGAATGAGAGCGAGAGAGAATAACGTAGGCTGGCGTATCGACTATTTTCTGGTCTCGCCAAAGCTAGTCGGTAAAATTCGAAAAACCGAGATTTTGAACGATGTTTTCGGCAGTGACCACTGTCCCGTTTTGCTTGAACTGGATATCTGAAACTCTTATGATAAAATTTTAACAAGCTATTGACTAACGGAAAAGTTTGTGATAGTATATATAAGGAAAAATTTAATATTCTAAGGAGAAATCTAAAAATGGCAGTTTATAACAAGAAAAGCATTGAAGATGTCGCAGTTGCCGGCAAAACCGTGCTGGTTCGTTGCGACTTCAATGTACCGATGAAGGACGGCGTTATCACCTCTGATAAAAGAATCGTAGGCGCGCTCCCCACAATCAAGTACCTTCTTGACGGTGGCGCGAAGGTTATCCTTTGCTCCCATATGGGTAAGCCTCACGCAATTTTCACAGAGGGCTTCGGCCTTGACAAGAAAGAAAAGAAGGCTGTTGAGGCTCTTCCCGAATGTGAGAGAGCGGAAGCAACCAAGGCGTATCTTGAAAAGGCTCTTAAAAACGACAAAAAGAAATTCACGTTAAAACCCGTTTGCGCCCGTCTCAACGAGCTTCTCGGTAAGGACGCAGTAGTGTTTGCGGAGGATCTCGTCGGAGAAGATGCAAAGGCTAAAATCGCAGCGCTTAAAGCAGGCGAGGCAGTTCTTCTCGAAAACACAAGATTTGACGCAAGAGAGACAAAGAATAATCCCGAACTTGCAAAAGAACTTACAGCAGGCGTTGACCTTTTTGTAAACGATGCCTTCGGCAGCGCTCACAGAGCTCACGCTTCCACAGCGGGCGTAGCAGACTACGTTCCCGCAGTATGCGGCTACCTTATTCAAAAGGAGCTTGACGTTATGGGCAAGGCTCTCTCCAATCCCGAGCGTCCCTTCGTTGCAATTCTCGGCGGCGCAAAAGTTGCCGACAAGCTCAACGTAATTGATAACCTTCTCACCAAGGTTGACACACTCATTATCGGCGGCGGTATGGCGTTCACCTTTATCGCGGCAAAGGGCAACTGCGTCGGCACGTCTCTGCTCGATGAGACCAAGCTTGACTACTGCCGTGAAATGATAGCAAAGGCAGAAGCGAAGGGCGTTAAACTCCTTCTCCCTATCGATACTGCAATCGCAAGCGATTTCCCGAATCCTATCGACGCGCCCATCGAGGTTGAGTACGTTGATTCGGATAAAATTCCCGCCGACAAGCAGGGACTTGATATCGGTCCAAAGACTGCAAAGCTCTACGCAGACACCGTTCGCGAAGCAAAGACTGTTGTTTGGAACGGCCCTATGGGCGTATTCGAGAACCCAACTCTTGCAAAGGGTACTATCGCGGTAGCAGAGGCTCTTGCGGATAGCTCCGCAATCACAATCGTTGGCGGCGGCGACAGCGCGGCTGCTTGCGAGCAACTCGGCTACGCTTCAAAAATCACCCATATTTCCACAGGCGGCGGCGCTTCTCTCGAATTCCTTGAAGGTAAGGATCTTCCCGGCGTATCCTGCCTTATGGACAAAGAATAATAAAGGAGATAAAAGATGAGAAGAACTGTTATAGCGGGCAACTGGAAGATGAATATGACACCTTCCCAGACCAAAGCTTTTATAAATGAACTTGCTCCGATGGTTAAGGGACTTGATAAGTGCGACATCGTGCTTTGCGTTCCTTATGTTGATATCGCAACAGCGGTTGAAGCAGCCAAGGGTACAAATATTCATATCGGCGCAGAGAACGTACACTTCGCTGAAAGCGGCGCGTACACAGGCGAAATCAGCGCGAAAATGCTCTGTGAAATCGGTACGGAATACGTAGTAATCGGCCACTCCGAGAGAAGACAGTATTTCGGTGAAACCGACGAGACGGTTAATCTTCGTACAAAGGCAGCTCTGGCTGCAGGACTTAAAGTAATTCTTTGTCTTGGCGAGGTTAAGGAAGAAAGACTTTCCGGCATAACTAACGAGGTTGTTTCAATGCAGACCAAGCTCGACCTTGCCGGCATCAGCGCAGAAGAACTCAAAAACGTAATCATCGCCTACGAGCCCGTATGGGCAATCGGTACAGGCCTCACCGCCACACCCGAGCAGGCAGACGAAACCTGCGGAGTTATCCGCGGCGTTGTGGCAGACCTCTACGGCAAATCCGCCGCAGAAGAAATCACCATTCAATACGGCGGTTCAATGAATGACGCCAATGCCAAAGAGCTCCTCTCTAAAACAAACGTAGACGGCGGTCTTATAGGCGGCGCATCACTCAAAACAGACAAGTTTACTACCATTGTTAAAGCTGCTAACTAACCTAAATTGAAAAATTCTCCCGAATAGTTCGTTGTCGGCTGACTCGCCGCGCTCGGAGTATGAAAATACACCGTCGCTCGACTCACAGCCTTACGCCTGCTCTTCGGGAGAATTTTTCTAATTTAACCCGAATAGTTGTTGTCGGCTGACTCGCCGCACTCGGAGTATGAAAATACACCGTCGCTCGACTCACAGCCTTACGCCTGCTCTTCGGGAGAATTTTTCTAATTTAACCCGAACAGTTATCGCTAACTCAATTCAAAAACAGTGTCTGTTTTGCTGTCAATTCTCTAATAAATTAGAAAAAACTTGCTTTTAGACATCATTTTGTCTCATTTTGAAGCTAAAAATTGTGCAAAATGTCTAAAACATTTTTTTAAAGTTGTAAAAAACGCCTATATGAAAATCTGAATATATCTGTTATAATAATAGAGGTAAATAATTTAATTTAAGGAGAACTATAAAAATGGCAGGATTATCCCTTCGACACATTTACAAAAAGTATCCGGGCGGAGTTGTAGCCGTTTCCGACTTCAACCTTGAAATTAAAGATAAGGAGTTCCTTATCTTCGTAGGTCCTTCGGGATGCGGTAAATCAACGACACTTCGTATGATTGCAGGACTTGAAGAAATTTCAGAGGGCGAGCTTTACATCGGCGACAGATACGTAAACGACGTAGCTCCTAAGGACAGAGACATCGCGATGGTGTTCCAGAACTACGCTCTTTATCCTCATATGACAGTATTCGACAATATGGCTTTCGGTCTTAAACTCCGTAAAGTTCCAAAGGAAGAAATCAAGAGACGCGTTGAAGAGGCTGCGAGAATTCTTGACATCGAGCACCTTCTTGAAAGACGTCCGAAGGCTCTTTCGGGTGGTCAGAAGCAGAGAGTTGCGCTCGGCCGTGCAATCGTTCGTAACCCCAAGGTATTCCTTCTCGACGAACCTCTCTCAAACCTTGACGCAAAGCTTCGTGCAAGCATGAGAACCGAGCTTACCAAGCTTCACAAGAAGGTTGAAACAACCTTCATCTACGTAACTCACGACCAGGTAGAAGCTATGACGATGGCAAGCCGTATCGTAGTTATGAAGGACGGTATCATTCAACAGGTTGATACTCCTCAAAATCTTTATGACCTTCCTTGCAACCGTTTTGTTGCAGGATTTATCGGCACACCTCAGATGAACTTCATTACAGGCAAGCTTGCAAAGCACGGTAACGATATCTTCGCTACCTTCGGCACAACAGAAATCAAGCTCCCCGCAGACAAGGCTAACAACCCTGCGCTTAAAGAGTACATCGATCAAGACGTTATCTTCGGCATTCGTCCCGAGGCAATTCACGACGAGCCAATGTATCTCCAAACACTCGCAGATACAACAATGAAGGTTAATGTTGACGTAACCGAGCTTATGGGCGCAGAAATCTACCTTTACCTCGGCTTTGAGGGTATGGAAGATGCGACCAACAACAAGAACATTATCGCAAGAGTATCCTCTCGTTCCAGAGCTCAATCAGGTGATGAAATTACAGTTGCTATCGACGCATCTCGTATACATATATTTGATAAGGATACAGAAAAGTGCATCGTTCACTAATATAAACACAAAAAAACCGCTTGAAAAAGCGGTTTTTTTGCTTTTATAAGCTTTCGTAACTGTAAACGAATGATATCCTGCGCGCAAAAGTAATCATAAAATCTCTTTTAATGCCGCAACAACCTCGCAATAGGTGTATAGCGAGCCAAGACACAGGAGAGGACGGGAAGAGCTTTTTGCGTTTTTCAAAGCCTCGCGGAGCGCTTCCTTAATCGAGCCTGAGGACTTCGCGTATACGCCGTAGGAGTTCAGAATTTCTGCATATTCCTCGCCGCTCAAAGCGCGGGGGTTGTTTGGGGTAACGGTAGTCGCTCTGTCAGCAACGGCAGAGAGGGCCTTCGCTATAAATTGGTAGTCCTTGTCGCGCAGTACTCCTGTGAAAATATGCACCTTCTCGTCAAAATAAGTCTTTATGCTCTCAATACTTGCCAAAATTCCTTGCGGATTGTGAGCGCCATCGAAAATTATAAGCGGATTATGGTTGATTATTTCAAATCTAGCCGGCCATTTTGCGTTTTTTAATCCATCGGCCACCGCCGCTTCGGAAATGCTGAGTCCTGCGGAGTTCAAGAGGTCTACCGCGTCTAAAACTATCGCCGCGTTTCTTGGTTGGTATGCGCCGAGCAGGGAAATGCGGTTGTTTTTCCTGTCTTTGTAATCAAAATCTGTACCTTCAAGATTCGATGAATTGATAATCAGCCGGTCGTAGTCAACGGTAAAAATCTGAACGCCCTTTTCAATAGCCACAGACTTAATTCTGTCTTTTGCGACCGAGTCCTCGCCGCCGTAAAGCACAGGTGCATTTTTGATAATTCCCGCCTTTTCCCCCGCAATTTCATACACTGTATTTCCGAGAAAAGAGGTGTGATCCAGAGCAATTCCCGTAATGACCGACAGAATCGGATTTTCAATAATATTAGTCGCGTCAAGCCTTCCGCCCATACCGACTTCAAGAACGACTGCCTCGACCTTTTCTTCCTTAAAGTATAAAAACGCAAGGGCGGTAATTAGCTCAAACTCGGTTGGCTTGTCCTTCATCCTGTCGGTAATAGGCTTCAATCTCTCGCAAAGCGAGCAGAGCCTTTCATCGCTGATAGGCGAGTTGTTTATTTGTATTCTTTCATTAAATTTTAACACATAAGGTGAGGTGTAAAG
>JAZUPQ010000088.1:0-12417 GCA_045605265.1 Eubacteriales bacterium
GGGCAAGTGATATAGTTTTGCTTGATAATTCGTTTTTATCAATAAATCGCACAATACTTTATGGCAGAACTATATTTAAATCTATAAGAAAATTTATAGTATTCCAGTTGATAATGAATATTGCAGCCTGCGGAGTATCGCTGTTTGGACAGTTTTTACGTATCGATAGCCCCATTACAATAATTCAGATGTTGTGGGTAAATATCATAATGGATACCTTAGGCGGTCTTGCTTTTGCGGGGGAAGCGCCAATGGAATACTATATGAAGGAACCGCCTAAATTACGTAGCGAGCCTTTGTTGAACAAAGAGATGATGTCACAAATAGCATTCGATGGCGCATATACGCTTTTGATGTGTATTGGTTTCTTGAAACTTGATTATTTCAGGCAGGGATTCAAATTTGCAAGTAGCAATCTGTACTTTATGACCGCTTTTTATGCATTGTTTATTTTTGCTGGAATTTTCAACTGCTTCGGAGCAAGATGCGAGAGAATAAATATATTTGCAAATATTGATAAGAATAAACCTTTTGCAATTATTATGCTCTTGATTTCACTAATACAGATTCTCATGATATTTTTCGGCGGAGAGTTGTTTAGAACCTGTCCTCTGCTTACGAAAGATATATTTAGAGTAATACTACTTGCGTTCAGCGTATTGCCTTTTGAACTCGTAAGACGTTCAATACGAAAATTGTTTTCGACATAAATCATTATATATTGCTATTTCTCGCAGTTTATGTTATAATTGCTTATATACGTATTTGGGGGAAATTGTAATGTCTAAGAAGATTTTATTGATTATTGCTTCAATAATTCTTGTTGCCGGTATTATAATTCTGTGCGTTGTACTTTTTGGGAAAAAGTGCGACCATGAGGATAAAAACTTTGACCTGGAATGTGATTTGTGCGGCGAAAAAATCGATCCAGAAGATAACAACAACCCAAATGATTCTTTTAACGATAACAATGACGATGATGACCAAAACAACCAAGAAGGGAACAACTCGGACGATAGTGTCGGAAATAATTCCTCCGGGGATGATAAACAATATATCATAAATTCTATTAAAAACAATGGCGTCGATATGGCGAATTATAAAATTGCTGTCGAGAGAAATGATTTAGATGCTATAAGGTGCGCCGAAAAACTTAAAGTAACCTTGGAGTCGTGTAGTGGATACGAATTGGATATCGTTGATTTAGCAGAATATGATAGTGAGTGTATAGTCATAAAGCAGGTTGATTGGAAAACAGGTCTTGGCGGAGATAAGGGATTCAGAGTCTTTTCAAACGGTGATAATGTTTACATATATTCGGCATATCCCAATAAATTCATCTCCGCTTTCGATTCGCTTATAGAGAAAATTAAGAATACAGACGGAGAGATTAATTTTTCAACAAAAGGTAACTATTTTGACTTCTTGACTAACACTATTTGTTACAACGAATTTGAATCAATAGTTGGAGATGGAAAGACAAATGATTTTGATGCGATAAAAGCTCTGCACGATTTTGCCAATGCCAACGGTCAGAAGGTAATGGCGGAAAGCGGTAAGAGTTATTATATGAAGAGAACCGAAAATGAATATATAAGCATACAAACCGACACGGATTTTGGTAATGCGAAATTCATTATAGAAAATACGGCCGAGGGATATGGTTATTTTGATAAAGCGTCATCCGTATTTGTTGTAGAAGATTCAAACAATTTATTTCAGTCGGTTGCTCTTGGAGAGGATACCGCAATTAATTCTTCAATAAGCAAGCTTGAAATTGAAAAGAATCATAATTCTTTGGTGATACTCGCTAACAATAAAGAAAAAATATACACAAAGCTTAACAGCAATGATATCGGTTACAATCAACAGGAAGTATTGATTATTGATAGAGACGGATATGTTTCGGACACAACTGATATTTATCAGAACTTCTCAAAACTGACGTCCTGCTCCACATTGAATATTGACATAGCACCAATTACTGTAAAAGGCGGTACTTTTGAAATACTTACAGGCGAAAATTTTTATTTAAGCATATTTCTCATAAACCGCCCCAATGTTAGTTTTGAAAATGTAGAAAAGAAAACGAATTCAACTGACGCTGGCTTTGCTATGATCACGTTGGAAAAAACGTATAACATAAGGCTTTCTGGCTGCAAATTCCAAAGTGAAGATCAGTATTTGAATAAGAATTTTACTGATGTAAGAATTAACAATTCAGTAAAAGTTGTTTTTGAAAATTGTGTTTTTTCTCTTGCAAATGCAATTTTTAGCAGAAACTTGGAAGTAAACAATTCTAAAATCGCAGGTCTTGATACATGTATAGCTTTATTTGATTTGTCTATAAAAAATAGTGAGGTTGGAAAGCTTGATTTGGTTGGCGGCGGTGATTTTTTGATGGAAAATTCGAATGTTTTTGCCGATTGCCTTCTTTCTTTAAACGAAGATTACGGAAGTAGTTGGAACGGAAGCGTAACGGTTAGAAATTCAGAAATTTATCAACCAAATCCTCAAAATTCCATAACATTAATCAAGGGTAATTGGCATAAATGGAATTTCGGTACGACTTATATGCCAAAACACATCTTAATTGATAATTTAACAGTCAGCAGCGAATGCGAAAATATGTACATACTAGAGTTTTTTTCGGTATTGTCCGACTCATTATCTTATGATAATAATATTCTGAAATTGACAGAAGATGTTATCGTCCAAAACTCGCTTTTGACAAACTTAGAGATTTCGGAAAACACCTATTTAAAAAATCAAATTAATTTTACCAAATAAAAAATGGCTGTCAATCAGCCATTTTTTCATTAAGTATATCCGATAGTTTAACAAAATCTTGCGTAGACAGCTTCTCACCTCTGATTGTCTCTGAATATCCAAGTGAAGTGATAGCGGAGGCTATTTTATCCTTTGATAAATTGGAGAGTTTTGAGCTTAATGCGTTAACCAGAGTTTTTCTTCGCATTTCAAATGCAAATTTAATTAAGTCTCTAAAAAGTTTTTCGTTTTTTGGAGAATATTTTGGTTCTTTGTATAAGTCTATTCTCACCACAGCGCTATCGACCTTTGGGGCGGGAATAAAACAGCCGGCGCTTACTTTGAATAATTTACGTACCGTTCCGTAGTAACCGATCACGGCAGTAATTGCGCCATAGTCGGAGGTGCCGGGCTTAGCCGAGAGTCTGGCGGCGACTTCATTTTGCACCATAACGGTAATTGATGAAAATTTCACACCGGATTCCAAAAGACGCATTAAAATAGGCGTTGTGATGTAGTAGGGAAGATTGGCGCAAACGGATACACTCATTCCCTCACTGAATTGATTAACTAGTTCCAAGATGTTGATTTTCATAATGTCGTCGTTGATGATAGTTATATTTTCGTATTCCGACAGTGTTTTAGAAAGTACAGGAATAAGTCCGTTGTCAATCTCGACGGCAACTACCTTTTTGTAGCGAAGCGCAAGCTCTTGCGTGAGACACCCTATGCCCGGACCAATCTCTAAAATCATAGATTCTGGGTTGTCTGTGCAGTTATATGCTATTTCCTCGGGAATCATTCTGTTTGTCAAAAAGTTTTGGCCAAACTCTTTGCGGAAGGTGATTCCCGACTCATTCATCAGACTTTTTATGACAGATAAATTACATAAATCCATATTTACTCCAAAAATTTAAAAATCTATTGACAAAGCGCATAATAAATGCTAGAATATATGTGTTGTTTCGCTGGCATGGCTCAGTTGGTAGAGCAGTTGATTCGTAATCAACAGGTCGTCGGTTCGAGTCCGATTGCCAGCTCCAAAGAGGACTTAGGTCCTCTTTTTTAGTTTTCTTTCCAGTTGAGAGTTCTCTCTACTGCTCTTCGCCACTCTTTTATATGCTCTTGGCGCCAGATAACATCTTTTGTGGGAGTGAATACTCTATCTATCTTTCTGTTACGCTTAATATCATCAAGCGAGGAATAAACGCCTAAACAAAGGCCGCACAAGTAAGCAGCGCCAAGGGCGGTTGTCTCAATGTTTTCCGGGCGTTCGACTTCTATTCCCAAAATATCTGATTGAAATGATATCAAAAGATTATTTCTGCTGGCGCCCCCGTCAACTTTCAGGCTTTTAAGTTTGATTTTTGTTGAGCGCTCCATAAGGTCAACAACATCAAGAGTTTGATACGCCATAGATTCAAGAGTTGCTCTTATAATATGATTTTTCGTAGTAGCCCTTGTGATACCTATTATCATGCCACGAGCGTATGCATCCCACCAAGGTGCACCTAAGCCTTGAAATGCGGGAACTACAATAACGCCGCCACTATCTTGAACCTTCATAGCATAGTACTCGCTATCTTGGGCAGACTCTAAAATTTTGATACCGTCACGCAGCCATTGAATAGCAGAGCCACATGTGAATACAGAACCCTCCACGGCATAGTAGACCTTGTCATTTATGCCCCAGGCAATCGTCGTCAAAAGTCCATTCGTTGTATTTTTTGGCGTAGTGCCTGTATTCATCAAAAGGAACGCGCCTGTGCCATAAGTATTTTTCAGATCGCCTTCATCAAAGCAACATTGACCAAAGAGTGCTGATTGTTGGTCACCTGCAACCCCCGCAATTGGGAGCTCTGCGCCGAGTATTTTTTTGTCTGTTGATCCAAAATTGTAAGAAGAGGGGAAAACTGCAGGCAGAATTTGCTCAGGTATATCGAATATCTCCAACAATTCTTTGTCCCAGGATAGAGTGTTAATATTAAAAAGCATAGTTCTGGAAGCATTTGTATAGTCGGTTGCGTGTATCTTTCCTCCGGTCAAATTCCAGATAATCCACGAGTCAACCGTACCAAAACAGAGTTCACCTTTTGTGGCTTTTTCTCTCGCACCGTCAACATTATCGAGAATCCATCTTATCTTTGAAGCTGAAAAGTACGGGTCTATGACAAGACCTGTTTTTTCTTTTATCGTGTTTGAGTATCCTTTTTTGTTAAGTTCATCACAAAATTCCGCGGTTCTTCGGCATTGCCATACTATTGCATTATAGATGGGTGCACCTGTTTTTCTGTCCCAAAGAATGGTGGTCTCACGTTGATTTGTAATTGCAATTCCGTGAATTTCGTTCCAGTTTCCGCCTATTTTTAAAAGTGCTTCTGTCGCTACTGAAATTTGAGTGGACCATATTGTCATAGGGTCGTGCTCTACCCATCCGTCTTTTGGAAAAATCTGAGGAAATTCTCTTTGAACTATGCTTTTAATGCTGCCGTCAGTCTCAAAAATTATAGCGCGGGAACTTGTAGTTCCTTGATCAAGAGCCATTATATATTTTTTCATATTCTAAATCCTTATAATTTTTTTGGATGATTACTACAAAATAAAACTCAAAATTTATTATAGATTACCAAAAAAATGTCCTCGGGCAAAGTACACCCGAGGAAACATTTATTTGATTTCTACGGTTACGTGTTTGCCACAGGTGTTTGCAGCAACCTTCATAATCTGTCTTATAGCCTTAGCTATTTTTCCGTGCCGACCGATAACCATTCCCGTGTCATCTTCCGCAACGGTAAGTACAAGCACAATATTATTTCCGTCAACGGTTTCTTCTACGTTAACCGCATCGGGAGTATCAACAATTGCGCGTGCAATGTTTGTAAGTACCTGCTTGAAATCCATCTCGATACCCTAATTACTTAATGATTTCACTCTTCTTGAGAAGAGTTCTTACTGTTTCGGTGGGTTGAGCACCGTTAGCAAGCCATTTAGTAGCCTTTTCAGCATTGATTTTAACATCAACGGGGTCGGTGAGAGGGTTGTAGTAACCGATTTCTTCGATAAATTTTCCATCGCGAGGCGAACGCTCATCCGCAACAACTACACGATAGAAGGGAACCTTCTTTGAACCAATTCTTTTAAGTCTGATTTTTACTGCCATTTTCTTTTCCTCCAAAAATGATTAATTTATTATATTTTAATTTTTGTTTATTTAAAAGGGAAGTTTTATACCGCCGAACATACGGCGTTTTCCCATATTTGAAAACTGTTTCATCATCTTCTTCATTTGCTCAAATTGACGGAGCAATTTATTTACGTCCTCAACGCTGACACCCGAACCGTTAGCAATTCTTTTTCTTCTGGAACCGTTGATGATTTCAGGCCGTATGCGTTCGGCTTTTGTCATAGAGAGGATAATCGCTTCTGTTTTCTTCATTTGATTTTCATCAATCTGAGAATCCTTCAAAGCTCCGGGTTTAACTCCGGGAACCATCGCGAGAAGTTGTTCAATATTACCCATTTTTTTTAGTTGGTGCATTTGAGTTAAGAAATCTTCAAGGGTAAATGTCTGCTCACGGAATTTCTTTTCCATTTCCTTTGCATTTTTCTCATCAAAACTCGCCTCGGCTTTTTCGATTAGAGAGAGAATGTCTCCCATTCCCAAAATGCGCGACGCCATTCTGTCAGGATGAAATAACTCAATCGCATCTAATTTTTCACCGGTACCAATAAATTTGATCGGTTTGCCTGTGATATATCTAACAGAAAGAGCGGCACCACCGCGCGTATCGCCGTCCATCTTTGTAAGAACAACACCGCTGATATCAAGCAATTCGTTAAAACTCTTTGCAACATTAACCGCATCTTGACCCGTCATAGCGTCTACCACAAGCAAAATTTCAGTTGGGTTAACGGTACTTTTGATTTTTGCAAGTTCTCCCATTAACTCTTCATCAATGTGAAGTCTACCCGCAGTATCAATGAATACCATATCGTGACCGTGTTTTTTTGCGTGCTCAAGACCTGCCTTGGCGATTTCCACAGGAGAAACCTTTGCGCCTAGTGAAAAAACAGGAATATTAACCGACTCGCCAACAATTTTTAATTGGTCAATCGCGGCAGGGCGGTATACGTCACAGGCAACCAAGAGAGGATTCTTGCCTTTTTTCTTAAACATACTTGCAATTTTGCCCGTATGAGTAGTTTTACCAGCACCCTGTAAACCAACCATCATAACGACGGTGGGTGGTAGGGGATTTATATTTAACTTTGAAGATTCGCTGCCCATAAGCTTAATGAGTTCTTCATTAACGATTTTAATGATTTGTTGCTCGGGCAGTAGGCTTTCCAAAACATCAGCACCAACAGCGCGTTCGGTTACGGATTTGGTAAAATCTTTAACAACCTTGAAGTTTACATCAGCTTCGAGGAGCGCAAGTTTAACTTCGCGCATACCTTCCTTAACGTCTGCTTCGGTGAGTTTACCTCTATTCCTAAATTTTTTAAAAGCATTACTTAATTTTTCCGTAAGGCTTGCGAACATATCAAACTCCTTTATTGATTATTGTAAGTATGGCGTTTGAAATAACTTCTGCCTTTTCTTTATCACCGAGGGATAAAAAATGCTCTTGAATGGGTTTAAGGCTCTCGGCAACCGATAATAGTTCACTATGGTGCTTCGCAAGGCCAAGACTGTCTTCAAGCGATAAAAGATGCTCCTCGCCTTTTTTAATAATGTGCCTGACCCCTTGTCGTGAAATGTTTTCGCCATCTGCTATTTCCGATAGAGAAAGGTCATCTTCATAATAAGCGACCAATATATCGCGAGTATGCAAGTCAAGGGTTTCGCCATAAAAATCAAGAAGATAGGCAAGTCTCATATTTTTTTCAAACATTTTCAACTCCTATTTTCGAAAATGACGGTGTAAAGTGATTTGCTTTACAAGTATAACAGATAAAGTAGAAAATGTCAATAGATAATCCAAAAAAATAAAATATTTTTAAAAACCTATTGATTTTTTTCAATTTATATGATATAATACATCGGAATTAAGATGTAATTGAATGTAAAGTGTAGCAAAGGACCCTCTCAGCCTTAGCGAAATGTAGCATTGATTGCTGAAATTTTTAAGGAGAATACAAATGGCTAATATTAAGTCCGCTAAAAAGCGCATCCTTGTAAACCGTGCAAAAGCGCTCAGAAATCAAATGTTCAAGAGCCAACTTAAAACTGCAATTAAAAAATTCAATCTTGCAGTAGAAGCAGGTGACAAGGTACAGGCTAGTGAACTTTATAAGAATGCTGTTAAGAAGGTTGACCAAGCAGTTGCTCATGGCATTCTTCACAAGAACAACGCAGCGCACAAAAAGTCAGAGTTCACACTCAAATTTAACAAAATGGCATAATTACAACATAAGACTTGCATTAACCCGGCAGGTCTTTTTGTTTTTGTATTGATTTTTTAGTGAATTTATGCTACAATATACTCAAATATAACTTCGAGGTGAGGTATGGCTTTCTTAAACTTAAACATTTATAGTGAGTCTTTAAAGACTCAAACACAGGTATATGTTATCATGCCGCAGAAAAGTAATGTTGGTGAGATAGGTGTAAATAATAAATCAAGTGAGGAATTAAAATGTAAGTGCCTATATCTTTTGCATGGACTCAGCGATGACAATACTATATGGCTTCGCAGGACAAGTATTGAGCGTTATGCGGCAGAATATGGAATTGCGGTTATAATGCCGTTTGCAAACCGTAGTTTTTATACCGATATGCATTACGGCGGGAATTACTATACCTACATAGCCAAAGAATTGCCTCGAATAATTGAGGAAATGCTTAATGTATCTTCCAGAAGAGAGGACAAATTTATAGCAGGACTTTCAATGGGTGGCTATGGCGCATTGAAAATCGGTTTATCAAATCCCGATTCCTTTTCTGCTTGCGCGGGTCTTTCTTCGGTAGCAGATATAAAAAATTCTATTGATATTTTTAGAAAGGATTTTGTTTGCATTTTTGGTGAAGATATAAATATAAAAGAAGAGGACGATCTTTTGTATCTGGCAAAGAAATGCGATAGAAATCCTAACAAACCCAGAGTTTTTATGGGTGTTGGAACGGATGATTTTACCTATTTGCAAAATCAAAGTCTAAAAAATGTTTTTGACTCTTTAACTTATGACTACACATACAGAGAGAGTAAAGGGACGCACTGTTGGGCTTTTTGGGATGAATATATACAGTACGTTTTACAATGGTTGAGCAACAAGTGACATGAACAGCATAAAAGAAAGAGCAAATGCTAAAATCAATCTTTACCTTGATTGTATTTCGAAAAATGATAACGGTTTTCACGATATAAAAACTGTTATGCATTCCCTGGACTTGTTCGACGTAATTACAGTTAGCAAAGAGATGTCAAAAACAAGAGAAATAAGTCTCTATTTAAAAGGGAACAGAAGGCTTCCGGTCGATAGTAAAAATTTAGCGTATCGTAGCGCGGAACTGTTTATGGAGAAAGCAAATCTGTTTGCAAAAGTAAAAATAGTGCTTGACAAGCATATACCAATCGCCGCGGGACTTGCGGGGGGTTCGTCCGATGCAGCGGCAGTTTTAAGGGCGATGAATAAGCTGTTCGACAGACCTTTTACTGTCAAAATGCTAGAAAAAATTGCAGCAGAGTTGGGAAGCGATGTTCCTTATTGTCTTTATGGCAAAACTGCGCTTTGCGAAGGGCGTGGGGAAATTATTACAAAATTACCGGATAACTTATCGTTGAATTGCGTTATCGCAATATCAAATGAAAGAGTATCAACCCCACTCGCATACAGTGAACTTGACAGTAGATTTTCAAATTTTGATGGTACTGTTCGTAGTGATTTTGAAGATAATTATTCTAAATTAATTAAATCAATTTATGAAGGAAAGCTTGACTGCAACAGCCTATACAATATCTTTGAAACGGTTGTTTTGCCGAAATGCGAAGGTGCATTAAAAATAAAAGAAAAAATGGTTCTGTATGGCGCAAATGCGACCTTGATGAGCGGAAGCGGCCCGAGCGTTTATGGTGTTTTTAAAGATAGCAGCGATGCGCAAATAGCGTGTCAAAAACTTCGTTCTGACGGTTTTATTGCGTTTTCTTGCAAATCAACTTAAACAAAAAAGCAAGGGGGATTTCGATGAAATCCCCCTTGCTTTTTTAATCCTGAAATGTCTTTTTCTGTATTTCAATAGTTTTCATTTGCAAAAACTATTCATATTTTGACAGAGCGAGTTTCAAAAGTAGTTAGTGGTTATATAAAAAGGTCTGCTCGAAAGCAGACCTTTTGACGCTTATTCATCGTTGAGATTTATATATTCTTTTGTGAATATAAATTTGTCTCCGTATGCTTTTACATTTGGAGAAATACCGGTAAATTCAAAGCCTTCCGGCTGCTTGAATTTTACCCAGTCAGCAGATATATAATGGTTAATAACTGTTTCCGGCTGGTTAATGAAAACCTGAGAACAGCTCAAGGTATATATGTAGAACTCCTTTATATCCTCACGAGTATGTGTCAAATTCTCAACGTAAACGTTAGGAATCGCGCTATAGAAACCGTAGTTAGCATTATATATCGTACCGCTTACAACTCCTAAACGGTTTAGATAATCATATTCGGGACCGGGATGAAGAATTGAGTTTTTAACTACTATATCGCCTCTCCATGAGCCTGCATAGTCGGAACGCAAACCCAAAATGGACGCTTGATAAATAGTGGAATTTTCAATCAGAGCGGTTCCGCCTCCAACCGCGCTCAATGTTCTTATCTTCGAATCCTTAACAACAAAATTATAAACACCGGCGTGAGCGTCCAAACGCGAGAGTACACAGTTGTAATATTCGATATTTTTACAGTATGAAGTACCCATAATACCCCAGTACTCGGTGGTTTGTTCGTAACAAATTTCATTTTTTTCGTCTTTGTACATATTGTACTGCGTAACATTGTCGAAAACAATTTTATTAGCGTTACCACCGCCGATATCATAAGAACCTTGACGGTAGTGAACTCTACCGGAAAGCTTAGTATCTTTTACTAAAGAATTGTTACAAGCTCCGAAATAGAGCCAACCGTTGTAGTTAGGACCGCCGCCATTGTAAATAGCTTGACCGTCTGCCGGATAGTTGCCGCCGTTGAGCTTCTCGTTTTCAACTCTATGCTCCATATTCGTGATTGTGACATTTGATCGTGAGATAGCGATACCGCGGTTTACGTAAGCACTTTTCATATCATCGGTGGTTGCTCTCGTAGTAAATATACCGCCGGAAATCGTGATAGGCTTATCATCAATTCTGTAAATGTATAGCTCATCAATCTTTTCAAAATCAAAAAGTGCGCGGGCGGACTGATCTATTGTATTATCACTGTGTACAAGTATAAGCTCGTGTTGCGAGTCACCCGCTGCAACAAAGTTATCACCGGTACCTCTGTTATACATCTGCACGTCGAAGTTGTAGGGAATAATAAGAGCCTCGTATCCAAGGTTGAGCGGAAGTTCTGTATCGGTAGTTTTTATTCCGCCGCGCGCATTCAGCCTTGAAAGAATATTGTCGTATTGTGAGTCTGTATTCTTTGTAACCGTTATTGCGGAATAATCACTGCGTATCACGAATATTTGAGTTCCTCTTTCGGTTTTGTGTTCGGATTGGTCTGTGATAAATTCATCGTTGATTACAAATCTTGCGGTGCCGAAATCTACGTCGGTTTTAATTATAATGTTCTTGCCTTTGGTATATTCGATGTAGTATGTAGCGTTATCCTGCGCGAAAACCTTTTGTCCTCCTTCATTTGCAAATGCATGAACTTCAACAAGTTTCTGGAAGTCATTTGTTTTGTCTTTGTCTGTCAACTCATCGTAGTCCTCGTAGCGAACTATGCTTATATTCTTTTCAAAGATTTTCTTCGCTTCGAAATTGATATCACCGCTGGCAAGCGTTATTTTGTTCGCCATAAATTCTTCCACTGCACCTGCAAGGGCGTTGTAGTAAGAAAACAAAATTTGAAGTTGTCCATCGGTTGTGCCCTTGACTATGAAGCCGTTTTCGCCGATTTCATCACGGTCTGCATACTTAATAACAACAGACTTATTCGCCTCTTCAAGCGGAACAATTTCTAACCAATATCCCGTTCTTGAGTAGATGGTATCTTGGAAATTTCTTGCAACACTTAGACACGATGCTTCTTTTTTATCCACAGCTATTGTGTAAGAGCGCATATCGTTTCCGTTGACAGCAAGCGAAGTGATGAGATAATCGTCTTGTACATATAATTGTTCGCTTGACTTGGTATACTCGTATTTTTCTCCGTCGTTTTCTTCAAGCGTAGCAAGCATATCTTCTGCCAATATTTCAAATTCGGCCACGAGAATTTCAATCGTGCTTGAAGCGATAATAATTTTATTATCGATTTTTGTAACAACATAGCCTTTTTTGCCGAGCTTGTGCTCGTCGTAGTTATATTTTTCTCCTCTGGAAGAAATGTCACCAACAAGAATTTCACAATCTTGAATCGTGCTTTGGCGGTCTTCGACAATTTCAACGTCGATGCCGAGATAACCAAGTTGTTTTACAAGATCCTTAGCACTGTTTTTTGCCAAAG
>JAZUPQ010000089.1:0-17338 GCA_045605265.1 Eubacteriales bacterium
GTCTTTCTGTGATACCAGAAATTCTTGCTGTCGCGGTAGCCGTAGTCTACGGGCATAGCCGGAAAATCCTTTGCTCTTACGCCGTTAATTATTGCGTCGCTATATTTCTTCTTCATAAGAATTTTATCTACTTTGAGTATGAAATGCGCGCCAAATTTGCTCGTGATACCGTTGAAATCGTGATACGGACCTTCGTAGCCGTTGAGTTCACCCGGCAAATCCTTATCTGCCCCGTCAAGCTCTCTCACCCAAGTACACTCGATAACCTCGATTGCCTCGCTCAATATCATGGGGCGAATTTCATCGGGGTTTTCCTCTTGAATCATACTTTTTTCTAACTTAAAGTTACATTTTGGCATTTTTTCGCTAGGTTTGTCGCCCGGCCAAGAAAGTTTAACCGCTTCTTTAAAATACTTTGGCTCGTCGCTTATAAAGTTAAGAGCGCACTTGCCGTTGCGCAAAATATTCTGCGCGGTGTTAGATGAATTGCGACAGCATAAAAGCATCGCGTAATAGTCCTTTCCCGCAACATAATACGGCTGGACGAGCGAATACGGGCCCAAATTCGTCGTTCCGTCCTCGCAAAGCGTACTGATAATCACTGTAGGCATCGGAAAAAACAGCGAGGTTTGGTAGAAATTATCTACTATTCTTAAATTTTCAAAACTGCTCATATACTATCTCCTGTTCTGTTTTTATTCTTCTACTAATAAAAGTTTAACGATTGGATAGAAGGTGTCGTAGGATTTTCCGTCTATTACCCAAGAGAGTATCGACTCGGCAATAAATTCGGCGAGAAAACGGCGATCCACACCCGGCGCTTCCTTGCATACGGGGACTACGAACTTCGCTATTTGCTTTACAAGTATTTCGTGTTTTTCCAGGTTAGCAGAAAATACTTTTCTTGCTTCCTCATCGTCAAAAACGCTTCGATGAGCCTCAATATAGTCCTCAATTTCCCTGCATAAAGTAAAAATTATATTTTTTTCGGAGTTATCCCGCGCTATTCTGTCCTCTATGTTTCGGAGCGTTTTATTCCAATCATCCAACATGAACGCGACTACCAGATTTTCCTTTGATATAAAGTAATTGTAAATAGTTCCCACGCCTATTTTACAGTCATTAGCGACCTGTCGCACGGTCAAATTGGAATATCCGCGCTCGTTAACAACTTTTTTGGCTCCGGAAATCAGTCTTTCTCTCAGATTGGGTATTAGCTTTGGCATTATTATCTCCTTCAATGCGTTTTATGAATATGTTCATAATAATATTATAATACGCTTTTCCGAAATAGTCAAGCATAAAAAGAAAAGGGCTATTTTCGCCCTTTTCCAAACATTTTTCTGTAAATTTTGCCAAGCATCACTCTGCAAGAATGAACGGCGTGACGAACGGGATATATAAAATTCCAAAGCCGAGAGTAAATCTTATAGGACAGGTCGTTTACGGTATGGCGTTTATTTTTATCCCTATACGCAACCAGCACTCCGAGAATTTCGCTCTTTGGCAGATATTCCTTTACGAAAGTGTTATCTCCGCGAATTACATACCTTTCATTCTCTACCTTTATAATTCTGTGCAAAACGTATTTGGACAACCTGTTTTTATAAAGAACCACGTCGTATTTTTTCAGCTCGCCCTTCGGCTTTTCTATCACGACCATATTGCGATGTGTTTTGAATAGCGGCTTCATACTTACTCCGACGGTATTGGAGGCAAAGACACCGACCGTGTCAAGCTCCCTTTCAAAAGCCTCTATATTTTCAATTTCGTTCGACATTATTCTACTATACCCGACTCTGCGAGTTTAGAACACAGCATTTGCACGTCCGCCCTTGCGATTTGCTCGCTTACCTCATATTTTTCAAGCAAGGCTTTTACCAATTCTTCCTCGCTCATATCCTTTTTTTGCATGAGCTCCCAAAGGAAAACTCCGGTAGAATTCATCTTTATAAATCCGCGAAAATTCTCCGCCTGAGCGCCGAGAGCAACGGCGATATAGCTTCCGCCAACCTCTTCAAGTACAAATCCGTCCTTTATTTTCATAGTTAACTATCTCCCGTAACCAATTTATATACCATAAGCATATCACAAATCAAAATATATGTCAAGTGAGGCTTTTTTTATTTTGAAAAATACACCCTTCGCGGTTTTTCGATAGCGCCCCTGTTATATACTTTATGTGTCGTTATTATTGAAAAATAATAGACTGTAATACGGAGGTTTGTAATAATGAAAATTCACAGAGTCAAAGAAGGCGAGAGCATATTTTCAATCGCTAACGAGTATGCAATCTCGCCCTTGAAAATTATAGAAAACAACAGAATTTCAAATCCGAATCAACTATGCGTCGGCGAGGAATTGCTTATTCTCACGCCCACACGGACATACACTGTAAGAGCAAACGACAGCTTGGAAGGAATATGCAGAAGATTTTTGACAAACGAGAGCGAAATAATCGCCAAAAACCCGTCTCTGCAAGGCTCGGGAACTATATATGCAGGGCAAATTTTAAGCATAAAATGTGACACGCCCCCATACGGAGTGGCATTTGCCAACGGATATTACTATCAGGGGTGCAGTAATCACAGACTCAAATTTGCCCTGCCGTATCTCTCATACGTCAGCGTATGTGCAGGCAAAATTTTAAATGACGACGTGAAGCTTTTATTCGATGACTCAAGGGTTATGAAAGAAATTCGCTCGGCAGGAAAAATACCGCTTTTGCACCTCTCTTCCTCTCTTTCCCCCTCCGAGCTTGACGATAGCTTGATTGACACCGCCATACTCTTGGCAAAGGCGAGGGGATACGACGGAATAAACCTCTCTCTGAATAAAATTTCCGACTTTGATGAATACTCGGATTTTCTCTTGTCTTTGAGGAAAAACCTGCTTGAATACGACCTTATTTTATTCGTTGAGGCCGACAAAAACCAAGAAGCAAAAATCAAGGAGTGCTACGACGGAATAAATCTTTCCTACACTAAGGCTCACCTGAAAAATCCGCCGTCGTTTGCAGAGGGCGAGGATAAAATTTTCAGAGATTTCAGCGAGGAGGCCGAGACCTCTAAGGCGTATATAGAGCTTTCGTCCTTTGCCTTTGCGGACGGCGAGGCGCTCTCCGTTGACGAAGCGATAGACCACGCCCGCGCAAAAAAATGCCAAATTTTCTACGATGAGAAAACTATGCTCAATTATTTTGACATTCCCTATCAAAAGCATAAAAAACGGGTTGTTTTTGAGTCTCTTGAAAGTATAAAAGCCAGGTTGGATTTAATCTCCGAACTTGGCTTTATGGGTATTAGCGTTGATATTATGCGAGTTCCGCTTCAATATCTTTTGATGTTCGACTCGCTTTTCAGACCGAGGGTTTGTCCAAGTCTGTTATTTTGAATATGCGTTTCGCGTTTTCTTCGGTGATTTTCGCGCAGTCTTCTTCGCTGATATTCAAAAGCTCTGCAAGTACGCGGTTGGTATATACCAGATTGCCCGAATGGTTCAGAGTGCCGCGAAGCGGGTGCGGAGCGAGATAGGGGCAGTCGGTTTCAATTAAAATTTGCGCGGGGCTCAATATTTTTGCCACCTCTTTCGGCTTTCTGGCATTTGTGAAGGTCAAAGTTCCCGAAAAGGATATAAAATAGCCCATTTTGCAAAGCTCCTCTGCCATTTCGGCAGAGCCCGAAAAGCTATGCAGCACGCCTCTTACGTCAGGATGGCGGCGAAGCACCTCCATAATGTCTCCGTGAGCATCTCTGTCGTGTATGCTCACGGGGAGAGACAGCTGCTTTGCAAGGCGCATTTGTTCCTCAAAATAGGTGAGTTGAAGTTCTCTGTCCGTGTTGTCGTAGTGATAGTCAAGCCCTATTTCGCCAAGGGCAACGCATTTACTTTCGGGGTTTTTAATCAAATTCTCAATATCGCTCAAGGTTTCCTCTATTCCGCTCTTCAAATACTGACAGTCGGAGGGGTGAACGCCTATTGCCGTATACATATTTTTATGCCTTTTTGCCTGCTCTATCGCCTTTACGGACGTGGCGGGAGAAGTTCCTATATTAATAATTCCCGAAACGCTTTCTTCGAGAAGAGCGCCGATGAGCTCATCGGCGCTCTTTTCACACTCAGACTCAAACCTCTCATCATAGTAGTGGGCGTGTGAATCAAAATATTTCATCAGTGTACTCGGTCTCCGTTCTTTGCGTCGGGGGATAGGAATACTACCTTTACGTCCTCCTCGCCCGAAGCCAAAAGCATACCGCAGCTGTCAACACCGCAGAGCTTAACGGGTTTCAAGTTAGCAACGATAATTACCTTCTTGCCAATCAGCTCCTCGGGTGTGTAGAACTTCGCGATTCCCGAAACGACCTGTCTCTTTTCATAACCTAAATCCACTTGAAGTTTAAGAAGCTTTTTAGCCTTTGGAATCGGCTCGCAGGCAAGGATTTCCCCAACGCGAAGCTCCACCTTTCCAAAATGGTCAATTTCTATTTCTTCCTCGTGTACAGGCTCAGCGGCGGGGGCGTTGGCAAGTTCCTGCGCCTTTCTCTTTTCCTCAATTTTTTCAAAGAATTTCGCCTCGTCTATTCTCGCGAAAAGCGTCGAAGCTTCACCGAGGGGTTTTCCGCTTTCAAGAGCGCCGAAGGTGGATACCGTGTCAAATTCCGACTTGTCCGTACCAAGCTGACAAAGGACATTTCTGCTCGTTGAAGGAATGTACGGATTGAGCAAGACAGCGCCTATTCTTATCGTTTCAAGCAGGTTATAGATAACCGAGGCGAGTCTAGGTCTGTCAGCCTCGTTTTTAGCCAAAATCCAAGGAGTTGTCTCGTCGATGTACTTATTTGCGCGGCGGAGCATTGAGAAAATTTCATCAAGCGAGTCTGCAATACGGTACTCGTTCATAAGCTTCACAGAAGCGGAAATAGCGTTTGTTACGGTAGAAATCAAGTCCTTATCAAGCTCGGTGACCTCACCTCTTTCGGGAACAATTCCGCCAAAATATTTCTTCGTCATAGCGTGAGTGCGGCTGACAAGGTTGCCAAGATTGTTGGCAAGGTCGTTGTTGTACCTCGAAATAATGTTTTCGTAGGTGATAGATCCGTCGGAGTTATACGGCATTTCCGAAAGAGCATAATAACGGACTCCGTCTACCCCAAAATCCTCGGCGAGCTCGTCTGCAAACACGACGTTTCCCTTTGATTTACTCATTTTGTCGTTGCCGAAATTGAACCAGGGATGTCCAAACACCTTCTTTGGCAGGGGGAGGCCGAGAGCCATAAGGAATATCGGCCAATAAATCGTGTGGAAGCGAAGAATGTCCTTGCCGATAATGTGAACGTCGCAGGGCCAGTATTTCTTGAACTCTTCGTTCTGCTCCTCGTAGGATTTGTCGGGATCGTAGCCTAGAGCTGTGATATAGTTCGTAAGAGCGTCAAGCCAAACGTATACTACGTGCTTATCGTCAAAGTCAACCGGGATACCCCATTTGAAAGAGGTACGGGAAACGCAAAGGTCTTGAAGTCCCGTCTTCAAAAAATTGTTGACCATTTCTTTTTTACGGCTTTCGGGCTCGATAAATTCGGGGTGCTCTTCAATATGCTTCATAAGCCTGTCTGCGTACTTGCTCATCTTGAAGAAATACGCCTCTTCTCTTGCGCTGCTGACCGGTCTGCCGCAGTCGGGGCATTTTCCCTCGACGACCTGCGTCTCGGTGAAGAAGGACTCGCAGGGGGTGCAATACCAGCCCTCGTAAAATCCTTTATAGATATCTCCCGACTCGTAGAATTTTTTGAAAATCTTAGCCACCGTTTTCTCGTGGTAATCGTCGGTGGTACGGATAAAGTAGTCATAGTCGGTATCCATCAAATCCCAAATTCTCTTGATTTCTCCCGCAACGTTATCTACGTATTTTTTGGGGGTTATGCCTGCGTTTTTCGCAAGCTCCTCGATTTTTTGGCCGTGCTCGTCCGTACCCGTGCAAAGAAAAACGTCCTTGCCCATTCTGCGTTGAAATCTGGCAAATGCGTCTGCCATTATGATTTCATAGGTGTTTCCGAAGTGGGGCTTTCTCGAAGCGTAGGCTATCGCCGTAGTCACATAAAATTTTTCCATATTTACACATCCTTTACCAAAACAAAGGTTTTTTATTTACTAAAAATTAATTATACCATATTATAATAAATTTTACAAGATATTTTTTAATTTTCTTTATTTTAAAATGATTGACTTTTTCGAGCAGTTTTGTTATAATTAAAGGTGTATTATACTTTGAGGAGGAATTATGGCTGAAAACTTCACTCGCCTTTTCGGTAATGAAGGCGTAAAAGACAGACTTGTTACCGCCATAAACGCCTCTACTCTCCCTCACGCATTTTTAATCGTCGGCAGCGCAGGCAGCGGTAAGAAAACTCTCGTAAGAGAGATTGCTATGGCTTTGAACTGCGAGCGCAAGGGAGACTCCCTTCCCTGTCACAGCTGCAACACCTGCAAAAGAATAGAGAGGGGAAATTTCACTGATATATACACTCTCAAAAGAGAATCGGGCAAGGCCTCAATCGGAGTTGAGGAGGTCAGGGGCTTCAAGGCGTCAATGATGCTTTCACCCGTTGAATCGGATTATAAGATATACATAATCGAAGAGGCGGAGAGACTTACCGTTCAGGCGCAAAACGCACTTTTGACCTTTCTTGAAGAGCCGCCGAGAAACACCTACATTTTTCTTTTAGCGGGAAGCGCCGATACGATTCTGACTACTATCAAGAGCCGCGCCCAGCTGATTTCAATGAGCCGATTTGAAAAAGAGGAAATGGAGGGCTATATCGCCTCACTATCGGAAAAGGCGAGAAATATTAAAATGCAAAACCCCGACGCCTTCAACAGTGTTATTATGAACGCGAACGGAGTTATCGGCAGGGCTATTTCCGTGCTTGAAGACGGAAACGACGGCGATATCACCTCTATGGCGAAAATCGTTGAGAATATTTCCCTTTGCATTTGCAGCGGCGCAGGCTACGCGGAGCTTTACTCGGCTATTTGCCTCCTGCCGTCAAACGACAGAAAAAAATTCATCTCCGCCCTCGAATCTCTTATTCTGGCAATCAGAGACATAATACTCTGCCGTTTTGACGAGAACTGCCACCCCGTTTTTTACGCTACGCGCGAGGCGGCAATAGAGCTTTCAAGAAAGACCGGCTCAAAAAAGCTGATCAAGGTTTACGACATCGTAAACGCCTCGATAAAGGACGCGTCAAGCAACGTCAGCATAGCCTCTATCATAACCAGTATGGCTACTAAAATAAAATTATTATAAAAGGATAGATATGAACGAACAAATCAATAACGAAGAAGTAAAAGACCAAGAGGAAATCCAAGAGGTTGAAATAGTCGGAATAAATTTTCGCGAGGCCGGTAAAATATACTACTTCTCGCCGGGTAAATATGAAATATCTCTCGGTAAGCGAGTAATTGTAGACACCGCGCGCGGTATCGAAATCGGAACAGTTAAAATTCCAAATAAGAAGATTCCATCAAGCGAGATTGTTACGCCTCTCAAAGAAATTATTCGCGTTGCCACACCGGACGACCTCCTGAGAGACGAGAAAAACAGACAGCTCGAAATGGACGCGGCGGTAATCTGCAAAAAGAAGATTGCAAATCACGGACTTGAAATGAATCTCGTTGCTGTTGAGTATACCTTTGACAACGCAAAGCTGATTTTCTATTTTACCTGCGAGTCGCGCGTGGACTTCCGCGAGCTTGTAAAGGACCTTGCAAGTACCTTCCACACCCGCATTGAGCTGCGCCAGATCGGTATTCGCGACGAGGCGAAGATTATGGGCGGAATTGGAATTTGCGGCAGAAAATACTGTTGCAGCGGATTTTTAACCGATTTCGTTCAGGTTTCAATCAAAATGGCAAAGGAGCAGAACTTCTCGCTCAACTCCGCGAAGGTGTCGGGAGCTTGCGGCAGACTTATGTGCTGCTTGAAATACGAGCACGAAAACTACGAGAATGCAATCAAAAATCTGCCGCCTGTGAACTCCACCGTGGAGACAAAGGACGGAGTCGGCACGGTTGTTGAAATTAAGCCCCTCACGGAAGAGGTACGAATTAAAATCATTGACAGAGATAAAGAAATCCAGAAGCTTTACAGCGTTTCGGATATAAAAATTCTGCGTCTTCCTAGTAAAAAGGAACAAAAAGAAGAGGAAGAAGTAGTTGAATAATTACACACTTTCCCTTATATTTTAATTTTTTTTTAAAAAAGTCTTGATTTTTTTCTGTAATATGTTACAATAGCATTATAAATTCATTTGGAGGTAAAAACTATGGCATTCAAAATTACAGACGAGTGCATTTCTTGCGGCGCTTGTGCAGATGCTTGCCCTACCGGTTGCATTTCAGAGGGCGAAGGCAAATATGTAATTAACGCTGATGAGTGCGTATCCTGCGGTTCTTGCGCAGATACATGCCCTGTTGGTGCTCCTGTTGAAGAATAATTTATTCTTTTTCGAAATTATATATTCAACAAAAATCGGGTTGTTACATTCGTGGCAACCCGATTTTAATAGGGAGAATTTATGAAACTCTTTGATAATGAAAGAATTGATTTTGTAAACGACAAGCTTTCCCTTATTCAAAAAACCGACGGGCTTACCTTTGGCACAGACGCCCTGCTATTAGCGGGATATATGTCGGGTAAATATAAGCGAGGTCTGGAAATCGGCAGCGGCAGCGGCATTATATCAATGCTTGCTCTTACGAGAAACAAGATAGGCAAGGTTGATGCGTTGGAGGTGCAAGAGGTATACGCAGACCTGACACGCAGAAACGCCGAGCTGAATTCCCTATCCGAAAGGCTCTTTATTATTTGCTCAGATGCTCGTGATTACAAGGGAAAAGAGGAATACGACGTTGTATTTTCAAATCCGCCGTATATGAAAAACGACAGCGGAAAACCAAACGCCAACGAGAAAAAGGAAATTGCAAGGCACGAGGTTTTCGGTCAGATTTCCGACTTTGTAAAATGCGCAAGGAGAAATTTGAAATACGGCGGAATTTTATACTTCGTATACAGGCCTGACAGGCTCTGCGACCTCATTTCTGCTATGCGTGAAAATTCAATAGAGCCAAAGCGCTTAACAATGGTACACGCTAATCAAAATTCCGAGCCGTCTATGTTGCTTGTAGAGGGAAAAATGGGGGCAAAATGTTCACTTAAATTTACAAAACCGTTTATTATATACAAAAATTCGACAAATAAGGAATACAGCGACGATATGAATTACGTTATGGAAAACGGCGTTTTTCCTGCTGAATTTCAAAAATAACACTATGTGAGGACGGGCAAGTGGAAGAAAAAAACAGGGTGGAAAAGTCCACTTTATATCTTGTGGGAACGCCGATTGGCAATCTTTCAGATATTTCCGAAAGAGCAAAAAAGGTGCTCTGTGAAGTCGATTTCGTAGCGGCGGAGGACACGAGAAATTCGCAAAAACTCCTCTCTGCTTACGGAATAAAAAAAGAATTTGTAAGCTATCACGAGCATAACAAGTCGCAAAGCGGAAAACAAATTTTGGCAAGGCTTATTTCGGGTGAAAGCTGCGCTCTGGTTACCGACGCGGGTATGCCTGCAATTTCAGACCCCGGAGAAGACTTATGCCGGCTCTGCGCCGAAAACGGAGTCAAGGTTACGGTAATCCCCGGCCCTTGCGCTTTGACTTGCGCGTTGGCGCTCTCTGCTCTCTCTACGCGAAGATTTGCCTTCGAGGGCTTTTTGTCCGCAAAGGCAAGCGAGAGACGCGCACATTTGGAGTCGATAAAAAACGAGCAGAGGACTTTAATTTTTTACGAAGCTCCTCACAAGCTCCTCAGGACTTTAAGGGACATGACGGAAATTTTCGGCGGTGAAAGAAAAATATCACTTTGCCGGGAAATCACCAAGCTCAACGAAGAAGCAATACGAACAACCCTCAGCGAAGCTCTTGACTACTACGAAAAACAGGAGCCGCGCGGCGAATACGTGCTTGTTTTGGAAGGCGTGACGGACGTTTTTGCAGACAATCCCCTGCTCTCGCTCTCACCCGCAGAGCATGTTAGCGCCTATATCGACAAGGGTATGCCCAAGATGGATGCTATAAAAAAGACGGCTAAGGAAAGAGGCATTTCCAAATCCGAGCTTTATAAAATCATTGTAGAAAATTCTATTTAAAGGAGAAAAACGATGACGGAATTAAAAAACAAATACTTTACTCTTAAAATTTCTGACAACTGCGTTGCTGAGAGTCTTATTTATAATAAGACGGGCGAGGAATGTCTCGCGCAGGGCGAATGTATACCGCTTTTCGCGCTTTCCGAAGAAAGACCTTACAACAACGAAATCAAGCTCGCGCACCCAAACAAATTTACCGTTTTCTCGGCAAATAGAGTAAGATACGAGGACGGAAAGCTCATAGTAGGCTTTGAAATGCTGCTTCTCGAAGCGATAATCGAGGTGCTTATCAAGGATGATTATATAAGCTTCAAGCTGCTTGATTTTACCTTTCCGAAAGAGGCTTACGGCAATTTAAAAATGGCGCTCCCTCCTGTTTACAGTTTCAGGCTTTTGCAGTTGCCTGTTAAAAACAGGGCGCGTTTCGGAGAAATTCTCAACGCTGTCTCAGATGATAGACTCACCGTAAACCTGCTTGGAAACAACCCTTATGCAATCGTTGATTCGGAAAGCCGAAAGGGATTCAGAATTCTTTATGCCGACGCTATGAGAGACATAAAGCTTCGCGGAGTCGGAGTATCTCTTATCGTGAGAGAGACCGAGGAGTTTCTTGACAGCGTTGACAGAGTTGAGAGAGATTACGGACTTCCTCTCGGTGTTGAGAGCAGGAGACGCCCCGAAATCAACCGTTCGGCCTTCTGGACTATGGAAATTACCCCCAATAATGCCGATTTTCTCATTGAAAAGGCAAAAGAGGGCGGTTTCTCAATGTTTCTTATATATTTCAGCGCGATTTTCAAAAATAACGGCGAATACAGAAACTGCGGCGAATATATTTACAACGAGCATTATCCAAACGGTGACAGTGATCTTGTTGCACTTCTTGAAAAAATAAAAAAGGCGGGTATGCACCCGGGTATCCACTTCCTTCACACTCATATTGGTATAGATACGAAGTACGTAACCCCCGTTGCAGACCACAGACTTAATACTACGCGTCGTTTTACGCTTGCTAAACCGCTCTCAAAGACCGACACCACGGTATACGTTGAGGAAAATCCAAACAATGCGGTTATGCACCCCAGCTGCCGCGTTCTCGCGTTTGGCGGCGAGGTAATTTACTACGACTCATATACCGAGGAGCGTCCATATCGCTTTGAGGGCTGTAAGAGAGGTCACTATAATACAAATATCGTAGAGCATCCGCTCGGTCAAATAGGCGGTCTTCTTGATGTCAGCGAATTCTGCGGCGAAAGCATCTACATCGATCAGGACACAAGCCTGCAAGACGAGATTGCAGAAAAAATCGCGCATATTTACAACCTTGGTTTTGATTATATTTATTTTGACGGCTCGGAGGGAGCAAAAGTTCCTTTTGCATTTAACGTTCCGATGGCTCAATACAAGGTTTATAAGAGAACCAACAAAGCCCCTCTTTACTGCGAGGGCGCGGCAAAGGCTCACTTCGGCTGGCATATGTTAAGCGGCGGCAACGCCTTTGACGTATTCCCCACAGACGTATTTAAAGAATGTATCATAAAATACCCCTTTACAGAGGCGAAGCTCACCAAGGCCGACTTCACGAGAGTCAATTTCGGTTGGTGGAATTTCCGCCCCGACATTCAACCCGACCACTATGAATTCGGAACGAGCAAGGCGTTTTCACTCGACTGCCCCGTAACTATGCAATACAGGCTCGAAGCCGCAAAATTAACGCCGAGAGCAAAGGATATTTTGGAGGTGGTTCGCCGTTGGGAACTTGCCAGACAGGAGGATATTCTGACAAAAGAAGAAAAGCTCGCTATTCAAAATCCCGACAAAGAGTTTACACTGCTCAAAAACGGCGATAAATACGAGCTTTGCGAATACTCCTTAATCGAGGGAACGCCCAAGGAATTGAGAGCATTTTCTTTCAGTAAAAACGGCAAAAACTACGTTGTATTCTGGCACACGACAGGCAGCGGAAAAATCTCCTTTAATCTCGACAAAGACAAGGTTAAGATTATGGACGAGTACGTCGGCAACGAGATAATTCCTGAAATAAAGGAAAACAGAATAGTAGTCACAGCAGACGATAAGAAATACCTTGAAACGACTCTTTCGGCAGAAGAAGTACAATCTGCTTTTAAGAGCTGTATCTTGGAATGATTTTTGCCTTTTCAATAAAAAAAGCACGGGAACGAGTCCCGTGCTTTTTTATTGCTTTTATTTAATTATCCAACGTAAGCCTGTGTTGCAAGAGCAAATTGATAAAGAGCTTTTGCAAATTCAGCATTTGTTGCTTCAATGTAATTCGCAAGGCTGTAATAGCCGTTGACCTTTTCACCGTCAAGTGAAATCTCAAGCTTCACTTCACCTGTGATAGTCTCTGCGGAAGGTGCGCCGTCAGATACTAAATATCTTGTGTCTTCAACTGCTACGATTCTGCCCTTTGAAGCATAGCCATCATAGTAGAAGGTCATTTCGCTGCCGTCGCCTTCATAAGAATCGGCAAGTTCAAATGCGAAACGAGGAATGTAGTTGCCTTCATAGTAAACCGTTGCGCCTACGAAGTAGTCAGCGAAAGCTGCATCGTCTGCCGTTACTTCGGTTGAAGGTTCGCCGAGAGCGGGAATTCTGCTTCCGTGCTGAGCAAGGAGAGCTTCATATCCTGCATTCGTGCCGCCTGCAAGCTTCGTTACTTCGTTACAGTAGTTAACTGCCGCAGCAACAACAGCCTTACCTTCTTCGGATTGATCTTCATCTGTGAGGATCTGCTCAAAGTAGGTAGGAAGCGAGAGGTTGAAGGTTTGAGTAATTTCAACTCCGTTGACTGTCAGGGTTACAGGACAAGCGATAGTATTGGTGTTGCTTGCGCTTACCCAACCGCCGTACTTAATCATATAGTATCTTGCGCCTTCGATTGCAACGAGAGTTCCGTCCTTAACCGTTACGCCGGATTCTGCGGGAACGTATACGTTGAACGTGAAGTACGAGCTTGTAGAAAGGTTATACTTTGCGCCTGTGATATCAGCTTCATAAGAGCTTACTGTACGCTCGATTCTGTTTTCGCCCTCGCCTACTACGAACGTATCAGGATACTGAACGAATTCTTTATAGAGTTGAGTTGTCTTTTTGAGCTCGGGATCAAGGTTAGCAAGTTCCTTTGCGGGAAGTGTAGAACCGATTACGAAGTTTTCTGTCTTAACAGCCTCGCCTGCAAGGTCAACCCAAACTACTTCCTTGATTGCATCTTCGAGACCGAGGTCCTCGGGAGTGAAGAATGCGTAGTATTCACCGGCATCTTCATCAAGATAGCCATAGAAGTTATTTGAGTAATATGTGAATTCGTTGCCTTGTGGGAATACGATAAGTGAATAGTCAACCTTGAAGTTTTCGAGATCACCGTTGAGGTAAAGCTCTACGTCGTTCCAAATTGTCGTGCCGACAGACTCGGAAAGAAGGTCTAAAAGGTTAGCTTTGCTATGGATATTCAATGAGCCGAGAGTAGCGAAGTTTTCTTCGCCTGCGGGATACGCGTACTCAGGCTGATAAATTGCGTCGTCGGAAACGAGAAGAGTACCTGCCGCCTTAGCGTCTGAAAGGTCGCTTGAACCCTTTCTTGAACCGTAAACGATGTTATCTATAATTATGTCCTTGTTTACTGCAACTTGGGTATCCGAGCCTTCAACAAGTTCAGGGGCGGTAGAAGCGTTAATACGAACTCTCTTTGGATATACGGAAGCGATAACTCTTGACTGTGTACCGTCGCCGTTATCTGTCCATTCGCCAACGTAGCTGTCACCAAGGATCTTTGAACCTGCGGTGTGGTTGCCGGGAACGAATACCTGTTTGAGCTCGCCGTCAAGGTAAAGATATCCCTCGTTAGCAGCCTTGTCAAATACAACGGAAAGGTGAGTCCAGTCGCCTGCCTCTGTGCTGTATGAAACCGTCGGACTCATCCAAGAGAACGCCATAGTGCCGTTAGAGTAAACGTTAATGCCCGGAGTCTTGTAGTTTGCTTTATAATCGGAGGGTATGGTGGTGCTTGCTCTCGTAATTGTACCGTCAGCAGCCTTGGTTTCATTAAATGCTACTGTTGCGGACTCAAAGCCGAGTGAGAATGGCATAACACCGTTGCCTGTATGGGTAAAGTCCATATCAAAGGTGAGATAATCAAAATCATAGTTGATGTCACCAAAGCCTGTGGGTTTGGTGTCGCCCATCCAGTTAATGTCTATCCAAGGAGCGCCGCCGCCTGCAGGATTGAAAACGTCACCCTGCTCGAATCTGAGAACGCCGTTGTCTTCAAAATCAATTACGGAAACTATACCGTATTTTCTTGCGCTGCCATGAACAAAGCTTCCGAGAAGGGCCTTTTCCGTATCGGTAGTACCGTCAACGGCAGTCGTCTTCTTTATGTTGGAATCGGGAGCTTCTTTGCAAAGCGTGTAGCGAAGCTCAGGAAGCTCGTGAGTTACGGGGTCGGGAGTTTCGGTAATATAAAGCTTACCTTCAACCGTAAATTTAGACCAGGTATTGAATGCTGCAAAGTTTGTTTTGATTGCGCCTTTAAGAAGTATACCTGTTTGCGCCGTTGCATTCCAAGGGTTAGCAGTATTGCTATCCGAAGGTCTGATGTAGTTTCTGATTGAACCGCCGTTTATTACAACGCGGTCGGTAGAGCAGTTAGCGAAAAGCTGCGGGTAAACATTCTGTGACGTATTGTAAAGACCGCCGTTTTCCTCAGTGTTTTCAAGGATATTACAGTTGTTAAATTCAATATCTGCTTTAACGCCTGTAGCTATGTTGGTGAAGAGTTGACCCATATTGAAGGTAGAATTATCTGCTCTCAAATAAAGGGTTGAGGCATCGGTCACGCTTGGACCTACGTCGTAATTAATAAAGGTATTCTTTCTTTGATAGTCGTTAACAACCGAGGTAGCTGTAACAGGAACGCCCTTGTTTGTAATCGTTGAGTCATCAATATCCATTGTTACGGCGTAAGCATTACCGTACGTGCTTCTGTAAAATGGGTTATTGAAAAGGTCGATCGTGGAATTCTGAATTTTGTAGTTGGTAGCCGATGAAATGTGAGAGAGTGCTTGGAACGCGTCTCTTACGGAGCCGGCCTTTGAGTATTCACGGTACGCCTCACCTGCTACAATTTCAAAATCAGCATCGATGAAGCTGATGTTTGCAATAGCGGTATTCTTTGCTGCAAGATGAGGAGAGATAAAGTAATAGCCGGAATTGGGGCTGTCGGTATTGTTCGCAAACGTTACCTTGCCTTTAACGGTAGCGGACGTTGCCAATTCTGCGGTGTCGTTATAAAGTCTGATTACTCTACCGTCTTTAACAGTCTTTGTGATATCAATTTTGATACCGCCGGTTTTACCGTCTAAAACAACTGCGTTCGGTTCGCCGTCGGCAGTTCCTTTCGCAACAACCTCAAAAGTAATCATGCGGTCTGTGGTGATTACTGATTCTGTTCTTGCGCTGTTCGTAACGGTAAGAGTAACAGCATCTTCACCTGCGTTGTTCACAACGTAGAACAACTGCTGTGCTGTGCCTTTACCCATGATTTGCTTACCGTTAAGGTCGATTGTCAAATCACGGTTAACATCATAATCGCCTGACAAATTAAGGTCAGCTGTCAGGATGATCTTACTAACCGTTGCTTCTGCCAGAGCGCTCTCGAACTCTTCAACCGATGCTACGGGTGTAGCGGAATCGTCCGCGCTTACTGCAACTACCATACCCGTTACAATAAGAGCAAGCGCTATGAGAGTGGCAAAAAGGAATTTAAATTTTCTCATAAGTTTTTTCTCCTTCAGATATATTTTGGATACTATCATAATTCTATCACTTTTGCTAAAAAAAGTCAACAAAAAAAGGCGCCTCTGCGCATTTTTGTAAGATATATATATTAATGAAGTATTTTTTTGGGACAGAATTAACAAAAACGAGGCTGTCTGATTTTGGTGTGAATTAAAGCAAAAGGAGCTGTCAAGAAAAATACTCGTCAGCTCCGCTGTTTTTTGTTCGTTTAAGATTGAAAATCCGCGCTTTTCTCCTCCTACTTGAGAAATCGGAGTTTCGCAGGAAAATCATCGCAGTAATTTATATATTTCTTCTTGGGCGAGGCGGGTTTTGGCAACTACGTCTTTTCCCTTCTCTCCCTTTGGGAAACAGTAATACTGAATTTCTTTGTTGCCTATGGAGATTACATCTCCGCGCTCATACCAATTAAAATCCGAGTAAAGACTATACGAGGACATGGCCTTCTGCTCGTAGTGAAGCTCGCCGTTGCAGCCTTCAAGCTTGAAACCGTGAATATTATGGAAAAGTCTGCCCTCTCCGACGTCGTAAAGATTTTTCAGGTCTACCGTGGTGTAGATGTCCACGGGAACGTCCAGCTTATAAGTACCTGCCACAATCTCGCGCTTTGCCTCATTCCTTTCCCATTTGTACCAATCGGGAATGTGGTTAAACGCGCTCCCGCCGTCCTTGGCGATCAGATAGCCGTATTCGTCAAGCTCGTAGGCTTTTCCGCAATTCTCGCATTTGATTTCTATGCCCTTGCCGAGCATTTTGCCTTCCTTTAAGCAGTGCGGACATTTGTATAGCACGCGGTTCAGATAGTCGGCTCTCGTCGGCTCGTTGACCTTTATTCCGTTTTCCTGCTGCCAGCGGAAATTGTCAAACGAGAACTTCTCGCGTAGGATTGCATCTATTTCTTCAAATGGCATTTCAGAGACTTCGTCGCCCGAGAGAAGATACTCCATTTTTGCCTTCACATTCACACGCCTCACTTGAATATTATTGTAGAGAGGGTCCCTGTGAAAGGCGCCGTAGGTCGTTATCATAATCACGGGGAGCTTAAAAAGCTTGATGAGCTTGGCGGTAGTATCCGGGATGGGCGTGGCAGTACCGTCGAAGCTGTAACTCGCCTCGGGAAAGAGAACGAGAGAGCTTTTAAGCTCGTTTATTACGCATTGAGCGTCACGGACAAGAGCGGTATCGTGAATGAATTTTTTGGTTGGTATGCAACCGATAGTCCGAAGCAACCATTCCTTGCCGATAAAGGCGTCGGTCGTTGTCAGAATATTGAAGGGCCTCGGATAAAGAACGGTGGAGAGAATTTCAAGG